>JAFGUL010000116.1 GCA_016938535.1 Candidatus Delongbacteria bacterium | reverse complement strand
GTTCGGATACTATTGCGGGATAAAGAGATAAAAGCGAATCAGTGTTGCTGATGTTTTCTGCAAATACAGCTGATATTGAAGTGTCGTTCTCCAGTTTTTGGAAAACTTCTTCAAGAAATTCATGCTTGTGAACTATGACCTCTATCTTTTCTTCAGATATTTTCTCAACTTTAGATTCGATGGCCTTTGAGAGCAGTCCGTTTATCAGGGGAAAGATTATCAGCGGAAGAATGAATATGATAAAGATCGTTTTCTTGTCCCGGAAGAGCTGTTTTGCCTCATATTTAAGTATCTTTTTCATTGCGTTACCCATAATTTGACAAGAATTATAATTTTTTAATTACGAAATATCAAATTGTTTCTTAAATTTCAGGCTGTTGACATAAAAAGGAGAACGATGGAAGCATCAAAGCCGGGCGACGGCGGACTTTTCATATTCCTTCCCGATGAGATTACGGGGAGAATATATTCATGGCAGAGCAGATTCAGCGAGTATGTAAGAATGCCGAAACCACATCTCACTTTAATGTATCCTCCATATATTACAATAGATGCGTGGAAGAAACACAGGGAAGGAGCTGTTAGGGCGGTAAGGAATTTCAAACCTTTTCAGGTCGAATTTACAACAACGGGGTTTTTCAGCGATCCTTACTTCCTCTACATCGCGCCTTCAAAATCCCCTGAACTTTACGAAATGAACAGGGAACTTTCACTCATCTGCCCGGAAAATATTCAGGGTTTGAACCTGGAAGATTTTATCCCCCATGTTTCGATCGGGACTTTTCCGACCAAAGAATCTACTCTTAAGGCTGAAGAGCAGCTTAAAGGGTTCATGGAAGAGACGGACCTGAGATTTACCGTCAAAGAAGTTTTCTATACTGCCCTCGGAGATGATTTCAGGTGGAAGATCCATGATATTATCTCACTCTCGGGGGCAAAATGATAATCATCGGATTTGAATCATCCTGCGACGACACATCTGTTTCGGTTTTAAAAGACGGAAAAATACTTTCTACGGCAGTCAATACTCAGCTTGAACATTCGGGTTTCGGGGGAGTGATACCCGAGATCGCATCAAGAGCGCATCTGAAGAATTTTCCGCCGGTTTTTGTAAAAGCGCTTTCGGAAGCAGGGATCAGACCCGAAGATGCGGATGCTGCGGGAGTCACCTACGGTCCCGGTCTGGTCGGTCCGCTTCTTGTCGGCGTCAATTTTGCCAAGGGTTTGGCTTATTCGCTTAAAATACCGCTGGTTCCCGTAAATCACATTGAAGCTCATATTCTTGCGAATTTCATCGAAAATCCGGACATTCAATACCCGTTCATAGTACTTGTTGTATCAGGCGGTCACACCGAGCTGGTTCATGTACCCGGGTTCGGGAAATATGAGCTTATCGGCAAAACAAGAGATGACGCTGCTGGTGAGTGCATAGACAAGGTCTCAAAAATGCTCGGTCAGGGATTTCCGGGCGGAAAGATCATGGATTCTCTTGCGGCCGGTGGAGACCCTGAATTTGAAAAATTTCCCCGGGGAATGCACGGCAGTTCCGATTTCAGTTTCAGCGGACTTAAGACATCCCTTAAGTACTATATTGAAAAGCATGACGGCAAATTCATAGAAGAAAATCTCGAAAATATCGCGGCCGCTTTTCTTGATTCTGTTACCGATTCGCTTACTGATAAACTTTTTGCGGCAGTAAAAAAATACGGAGTAAGATCAGTTCTTCTTGCCGGCGGTGTCTCCGCGAACTCACAGCTGAGATCAAAAGTAGCTGATCATGCAAGGAAAAAGAACATCGCCTTTTATTATCCGAGCCCGAAATACTGCACAGATAACGCTGCAATGACCGCTATTACGGCTTATTTGAAGATCAGGCATCACGGAATTGAGACTTTCAGCTTTGATCCGGCTCTTGTCGCTGTACCGTTTTTGAAACTTTCTGAAAAAATATATTAAAATTTTATTAGTTTTACCCGATTTTTTTTCGTATATTAGCTTATGGCAGTACAGATAATCCTCCCCCTATTATTGAACTGCCGTTAAAAGCGCCTCTCGGCGCTTTTTTCAATTTGACAATCTTATTATACTTAGCTATATTCCAAACAAAAAACGGATTAAATGATGGTTTTTGAAGAGAACAGAAATATTACGGGATCGGACGATCAGGGAATAACAGATGAGATAATGAGACTGAAAAAGGAAAGGAACGCGGTTATTCTGGCGCATTCTTACCAGTCGCTCGAAGTTCATGAAGTTGCCGATTTTGTCGGAGATTCGCTTGAACTTGCAAGAAAGGCGGCTGCAACTGACGCGGATGTCATAGTATTTTGCGGAGTTGACTTCATGGCTGAAAGCGCAAAGATCCTGTCACCCTCAAAAACTGTTCTGCTTCCTGAAACAGCCGCGAAATGTCCAATGGCAGGCATGTGCGATGCGGATGGTTTAAGAGAATTGAAAAAACAATATCCTGATGCGGTGGTCATAACCTACATTAATTCTTCC
>JAFGUL010000115.1 GCA_016938535.1 Candidatus Delongbacteria bacterium | reverse complement strand
TCGGAGTTCGTATTCAAGAGACATCTTATACTTGGGAAAATAAACATCGACCTGTTGCCTGCTCAGCTGCCCAATAAGTTTCTCAATGTTTTTCCAGTCGAGCTCTTTTTCGATCGCTTTAAGGTTGTTCTTCTTTTTTGGAAGAATTACGAACATCGAAGCGTCACCGCCCTTATAGGGCATTTCTATAAGCTGAATATCCTCATTTTCCATGTAAGGAAAACTGTGCTTGAGGTTCATCATTTCGGTTTTTACCGCTTTATCGTCCATCGTCGTAAATTCTGCTTTTTGCGTATTGCCTTTTTTGAACTGTTCCCCCCATTCAGCCTTGAAATAAACAGCATTTGTGAGTACGAGTTTTGTGAGTGTGTCGAGAATACCCTGTGGTATAAGATCTTTTATGCGGTCGTTAGTTTTGCCTGCCACCCAGTCGTTGATCGTTTTTCTCGCTTTTTCAGATTCTGAAAAATTCAGATTGGTAGTCTCAGTTTTATAATATGTGTTATTTATTCTCAAAAACTCGTCCAGGAATTTGTATCCCTCAGCCAGCCACAAGCTGTTCGCTACGCTAAGCTGCATATCGCCTTTTTTTGAAATACCGTTAATGGTGTCAGTCAGTTTCCCGAAATTTTCATGAAAAGCGACAGTATTGCCGGGGAATTCCAGAGCTTTACCCATTTCCTCTTCAGTTTTTCCCGCCGCGCCTGCGAAAGTCATAGCGAGAGCCGACTGTATGCTGTAGGGTGAGATGAAAATGTTTTTCCCGTTTTCTGTTTCTGTTAGGTACTTGTATGCTTTGATCATGAAGGTGTTGTTACCTTCTGCGGCAGGTGACATTTTCGAAATATCGCCGGCAGGTATTTCAGCAGCGGCTGCCTGTATTTCAGGGTCACCCTTAAACAATTCCATCCCGCCCAGTGCTAAAGCGAACAGTATTATGATGATCAGAAAATTTTTCATCTGAACCTCCTCTTAATTTCATTTACAGGTCGGTTTCTTTAAAATTGATTCTTTCAATAGATTCTGCTTTCCCCGTATCGCTGTCCACTGTGATGAAAACACCGTTAAATCTCGCGTCATCTTCGGCAGCTTCGTACTTGAAGGGGGTCTGGAATCTGAATCTGTTCAGCGCAGTCTCGGTTTTCATTCCGATAACCCCGTCAAAAGGTCCGGTCATTCCGGCGTCTGTTATGTAAGCGGTACCCTTAGCGAGTATTTCTTCGTCAGCAGTCTGAACATGGGTATGTGTGCCCACGACAGCGGAAGCGTATCCGTCGAGATATCTGCCCATGGCGATCTTTTCCGCAGTAGCCTCGGCATGAAAATCAACGAAGAATATTTTTGCCTGTGATCCTGTTTTAACGATGAACTCTCTGATATTCTTGAAGGGACAGTCGATCGGAGCCATAAAAGTTCGTCCCTGAAGATTTATTACGCATACTTTGGCACCGTTCGCCGCCTCGGCGATAAATGAACCCCTTCCGGGCACGCCTTCCGGATAGTTCATGGGTCTTATGATATTCTGGTAAGCGGGATTTTTGAGAGTATTGTGAAATGCCGCGAAGTCCCAGATATGATTCCCGCTTGTGATCACATTTACACCGAGCTGAAAATATTTTCTCGCAAGACCTTCGGAAAGGCCTTTTCCGGCTCTCGTGTTCTCTCCGTTGACTATTACGAGGTCGGGTTTGTACTGCATTCTGAGTTTAGGCATCGCCTTCTCAAGTATGTTCATACCCGGTTCCCCGACTACATCAGCTATGAACAGAATTCCGGTTCTCATTGGCTGTATCCTCTTTATTTGGCCATGCTGCTGGCTCTGTATTCCCTGATAACAGTTACCTTGATATGTCCGGGATATTTCATTTCGCTCTGGATCTGCTCGGCAATATCGCTCGCAAGCATATCTGCTCTGGCATCATCCACCTGTTCATTCTCGACCAGAACCCTGATCTCTCTTCCCGCCTGAATGGCATAAGACTTCGTGACCCCGTCATAACCCATAGCGACAGCTTCGAGTTTTTCGAGCCTCTGGAGGTAGTTTCCGAGAGTTTCCCTTCTTGCTCCGGGTCTGGATGAAGAAATTGCATCGGCTGCCATTACAAGCGCGGCTATAGGATGCATGATCGGAGCATCTTCGTGATGTGCAGCGATCGAATTTATTATGATCTTATGTTCTTTATATTTTTTTGCGAGCTCGATCCCCAGCTCAACATGTGTTCCTTCCTGATACTGGTCAACAGCCTTTCCGATATCGTGAAGAAGTCCCGCCCTTACGGCAAGTTTTACATCGTAATCGAGTTCGGCAGCCATGAGTCCGCAGAGCTTTGCGCATTCTATCGAGTGAAGTAGAACATTCTGGCCGTAGCTTGTTCTATAGTTAAGTCTTCCTATAAGTTTTATAAGCTCAGGATGAAGGTTGTGAACTCCAAGATCCATCGCTGTATCCTGACCGAGTTCTTTTATCTCCTTCTCGAGCTCTTTCTTTGATTTCTCGACTATCTCCTCTATCTTGCCGGGATGAACCCTTCCGTCCTGGATAAGTCTTTCAAGAGCGTTCTTGGCTATTGCTCTTCTATACGGATCGAATCCCGAAAGAACGACAGCGCCCGGAGTATCGTCAACTATGACCTCAATTCCGGTGGCCTGTTCGAACGATCTGATATTTCTTCCCTCTCTTCCGATTATCCTTCCCTTGATCTCGTCGTTCGGAAGATTCACGACAGATAATGTTGTATCGGCACTGTGATCTGCAGCAGTTCTCTGGATAGCGCTTACTACGATATTCTTCGCTTCTTTATCGGCAGTATCTCTGGCTTCGTCCTTAATATCTTTTATGATCTTTGCAACACTGTTCTTGGCATCGTTTATCAGCTGGTTTTTAAGCTCTTCGATCACTTCGTCCTTTGTAAGCCCAGATATCTTCTGAAGTTTTTCAAGAGCTTCCTTGTGTTTTTCCTCAATTTCATCCTGTTTGTTTTCCAGGTATCTCTTTTTATCCTCTACAGACTGTTCTTTACTTTTGAGTTCTTTTTCCTTCTTATGCATCTCATCGATCTGCTGCTTGATCGAGTTCTCTTTGTCCTTAAGCTGAAGCTGTTCTTTGTGTATCTCGTTTTCTTTTTTTCTGATCTCGTCTTCGAATTTGTCTTTTTCTTTTGAAAGCTGATCTTTAAGTTTGATCTCTTCTTTGAGCACATTTGCCTGAGCGTCTTTAAGTATAACTTCCGCTTCTTTTCTCGCTTCCGATCTTATCTGCTCAGCATGATTTCTTGCCCTTCCGATCTTACTTTCCGAACGCCATTTGAAAAAATAGAGTCCCAGAATGAATGAGAACGGGACGGATATTAATAAGTAAATGTAGCTTATCATGTCGATACTCCTTAATTTATATTAAAATGAACAATTTCTTCCTTTTTTTGGAATACCGTATGAGTCATCATTTTTTAAAGCGGGTTCAGAATTAAATAAATACTCCGGCTCTTAGAGTAGATAGCAGCTTATTTTCATAAGTTGGGAATCGCTTGTGCCGGTTTTCATAGTCCACTACCCTAAAGAGGGCCGCTTTTTTCATCGGAAGAGGCTTTATGTCACGGTCATTCATTTTACGAAACCCTTTTTTTCTTTTTTTGATACTACTACATAAAAGAGCCGGAATCTTTAAAAATTTCACAGGTCAATATCCTTCAGTATATTCTCTATATCCGAAATATTGTCCTTTAAAGACTTGTCTCTGTGAAGAAATTCCGCGGTAATGTTAAGAGCGGCCAGAACAGCTATCCGTTTTGTCGAATTTTCATTTGTAAGTGTCTTTACTTTTTCCATTTCGTCAATAACATGCTGAACGACTTCCCTTATATATTCCTCCTGGTCAGTGTTGACCTTTACAGGAAATTCTTCGCCGAGAATATTTACTTTAATTGAAGATGTCATACGGTGCCGATATTATAAAAGCTTGTCGAGCTCCTCAAGTTCAGATTCAACCTCGGAATCCTCTTCAGCTTCTTTTTTATCTTCCTTTTTAGGTTCTTTCTTTTCGGTTTTTTTAGGTTCTTCTTTTTTTTCTGTATCTTCTGAGAAAAGAGCGTCAAGTTCGGCCAGTTTCTCCTCTATCTCACTCACAACTTTCTGATTATCCTTTGATAATTTTTCGTTCTCGAGTTTTATTTTTTCGCATTCTTCTGTAAGTGATGTATTTTTTTTCTTCAGTTCATTAATCTCAGAGTTTAATTCAGAGATGTTCACATCCTTTTCTTTTATTTCCGCCTGAAGACTTTTGATCTTGTTAGCGGCCAGCGTGATCTTTTCCTTAATGTCTTTATAATCCATAAAGCGCCCTCATTTTTTTATCTGATTTCAAGTTTAAGGTCATTTTTCAGACCCGTTACTATATTACCGAACAATTTTTCTATTTCTTTATCTTTCAGAGTTCTTTCAACTGACTGGAAGCACATTCTGAAAGTGTATGATTTTCTGTTTTCTCCCACCTGCTCGCCTTTATAGAGATCAACTACTGTCACTGAAGTAAGAAGGCTGCCGGCTTTTTTCTTTATGTATTCCGCTACTCTTTCCGCGTTATCATTTTCTTCAAGAAGGACGGAAACATCTTTTATTACTTTCGGATATTTTGAAAGTTCCCTGATTTTAAATTCGCCGGATCGTGAGATGTATTCAATATTTTCAAGATCGAATTCAAAACAGAAGACAGGCTGTTCAATATCAAACACCTTCAAAGTTTTCTCTGAAAGTTCCCCGAAACAGCCGATCAGTCTGTCATTCAGAAATACAGATACCGAACTGTCTTTGTCGAAATACGGGGAAGCTGCACCCGGTGAAAAACCGAGTTCTTTTCTGCAGAAATCTGAAAGGAAGGCCTCAGCTAGACCTTTGATATCGTAGAAATCATATTTCGATTCGGGACAGTTCCATGACTGGAAGTTCTTTATTCCCGTCAGCAGCGCAGCGACAGAATTTTTTTCTACTATGGCGCTTTCATCATAGAAAAATATTTTTCCTGCCTCGAAAATGCCTATATTTTCATTCTTTCTGCGTATATTCTTGTCCGCTGTCTGAAGAAGTGAGACCAGCAGCGAGTTCCTTAGATGGTTCATTTCCTCGTTGAGAGGATGGTCTATTTTTACGGGTTTTTTAACGAACGGTGCGCAGAATTTCCCGTCAACCATGCTTTTGCTCAATGTTTCGGTCAGTCCGAGATTTTTTAGAGTTACTCTCGCTCTGTCAAGGAGCGTTTCTTCCGCGTTGATGTCCGGTTCAAGGCTTATTGTAGAAAGAGTAACTTCAGGAATTCTGTCGTATCCGTATAGTCTGACCGCTTCCTCTATCAGATCTATCTCCCGCGTAATGTCCGGCCTGAAAGTTGGCACAATGACAGAAAGCGTATCACTGTTTTTTACCTCTGTTTTCAGCCCTATTGTGTTGAATGAAGATATTATTTTTTCTTTATCGATCTGGAATCCCAGAACCTTATCTGTTCTTGAAAGGCGTAGCTCTATGCTTTTTTCTTTGATCTTCTCAGGATAAACATCAACTATACCTGAAAGTACTTCGCCACCTGCAAGCTCATTTATTAGCGCTGCTGCTCTGTTTATCACGAACTCTGAATCGTTGGGATCTATGCCTCTTTCAAATCTTTTTGAAGAATCAGTGTGAAGGTTCGTCAGCTTGACGGTCTCTCTGATGTCGGCAAGGTTGAAATAAGCCACTTCAAGCAGAACATCCTTCGTTCCTTCAGTTACGCCGCTGTTCATTCCTCCCATGACTCCCGCGAGTGCGACAGATTTTTCAGCATCGCAGATCATAAGGATGCTTTCGTTCAGCTCGAATTCCTTTTCGTCAAGAGTAGTGAATTTTTCATCCTTAGCAGCTTTTTTTACGATTATTTCACGGCCTGACACATTGTTGAAATCGAAAGCGTGAAGCGGATGTCCGGTCTCAAGCATGACGAAGTTGGTAATATCTACCACATTGTTTATCGGCCTTAATCCGACTGCAGTCAGTCTTTGCTTGAGCCAGTCAGGCGATTCTTTTACCTTAACATTTTTTATGACCCTTCCGCAGTATCTCGGGCACGCTTTTTCGTCAAGGATACTTATCTTTACACTATCCGAAGCTTTTTCATTCGATTCTTCAAGTGAAAATTCCGGAATTTTCAGGTCTGAGCCTGTCAGATAGGCGAATTCTCTCGCGAACCCGATATAACCGAGCGCGTCTGCCCTGTTGGAAGTAACTTCGAATTCGAGTACATGATCCTCGTATCCGAAAAGTTCTTTTAAAGGTGTTCCTGCTGCAAGGCTGTCGTCAAGCACCATAATGCCGTCGTGATCGTCAGACAATCCAAGCTCGTCTTCGGCGCAGATCATTCCGATGGATTCTTCTCCGCGGATCTTTGTTTTTTTGATCACGAAATCTTTTACTTTTGCACCCTCAAGTGCAACCGGAACAGTCTGACCGGCGGCAACATTGGGAGCACCGCATACTATAGGCAGAACTTCAGTTCCCACATCCACTTTACATAAGCTCAGTTTGTCTGCATTCGGATGCTTTAAACACTCGATAACTTTGCCGACAGCGAAATTTGCATAATCATTTTTAATATGCTCAATACTTTCTGTCTCAAATCCGAGAATAGCCAGTTTGTGGGCTGTTTCACCTACATTTTCTGAATTTATTTCGAAATCTGTGTATTCTTTAAGCCACTTGGCTGAAATTTTCATTTTTAATCAATCCGTATATTTTAAAATTGCTCAAGGAATCTCAGGTCATTTTCCGTGAAATCCCTAATATCGTTCACTCCGTACTTAAGCATTGCCAGCCTCTCGATGCCGAGACCGAAAGCAAAACCTGTGAATTCCTCGCTGTCAACACCGACATTTTCCAGAACTTTAGGGTGCACCATTCCGCAGCCGCCCAGTTCAAGCCATCCGCTTTTTTTGCAGAGAGAGCAGCCTGATCCTCCGCACTTAAAACAGCTTACATCAACTTCAGCAGACGGTTCTGTGAAGGGGAAGAAGTGAGGTCTGAACCTTACAATCGTATCTTTTCCGTATAAAGCCTTAAAAAACTCCTTCAGCGTACCTTTCAGTTCTGCGAAAGACACACCTCTGTTCACATAAAGTCCCTCGCACTGCATGAACATCGCGGTATGAGTAGCATTTTCCTTCTCGTTCCTGTAAACTCTGCCCGGAGAAATTATCCTGAAAGGAGGTTTTCCTTTTTCCATCGTCCTGATCTGTACGGAAGAAGTCTCCGTTCTCAAAAGTTTGTCCTTTTCAACATAAAGAGAGTCAGT
>JAFGUL010000114.1 GCA_016938535.1 Candidatus Delongbacteria bacterium | reverse complement strand
GAGCTACCAGACTGCTCCATCCCGCGATAGCGACCCAAATATATGATTTTGACATTGTAAAGTCAAGTTAAATTTTGTATTATTTCGTATTAGTTTAACAATCGGACATGAATGAAGAAAAGAAGAATACTATATGCCGTACTTAACTGGGGGCTGGGTCACGCTACCAGATCGCTGCCTGTCATCAGACAGCTTGTAAAAGAAAACGATGTCATAATTCTTTCAACGGGACGGTCGCTTGAGCTTCTCAAGTCCGAGATAAGCGGTGCGGAATTTATAGATCATCCAGATTACTCTGTAAAATATTCTAAAAAAGGCTGGGCGCTTCTTTTTTCGCTTCTTATTCAACTGCCAAAAATTCTGCTTAAGCTCAGGGAAGAGCACGGATTTACAGAAAAGCTTGTGCGGGAATTAAAGATCGACAGGATAGTTTCCGATAACAGATACGGCATATTTTCAAGAGAAGTACCTTCGTATTTCATAACTCATCAGTTGTGTTTTAAGCTCCCGGGTTTTCTACGCCCCCTTGAGATATTTTCGGTTATCTTTAACAGACTGTATTTCAGAAGGTACAGAGCGGTTTTTGTTCCGGATGAAGAAAAGGACTTTAACCTTTCAGGCGCACTTTCTCACAACGTTCCTTTCATGAATTCTTCAAAGATAAAATATTGCGGTATTCTTTCCGATATTTCAGCATCGACGGATATGATCATGTCTGATTATCTTTTTATTATTTCAGGACCGGAACCTCAGAGAACGATATTCGAGAATAAAGTCCTCGAACAATCAAAGCTTCTTGAAGGTAAGATCATAATAGTCAGCGGCGTGACAGAAAGCAGAAGTGTTACTGAGACAGGCAACATAACGGTTTATTCCAGTATTGAAAGAGAAAAGCTTTCCGCAATGATCAAAGGAGCAGGGGTGATTATTTCCAGGCCGGGATATTCAAGTGTAATGGAGTTTGTATCTTTGAAAAAGAAAGCGTTTTTCGTACCTACTCCCGGTCAGACGGAGCAGGAATATCTTGCGGATTATTATAAAGGGAAAAAGTATTTTAATTATACCGATCAAACCAGAATGAACTTAACGGAAGACATTAAGAATATTTTCGATGTGAACTACCCTGAAATAACACCAAACAGAACTGAAAAGATCACGGATGAAATACTCGGATAAAGTATTTATAATATTTTTTGTTCTTGTCTCTGCTTCATCAGGTTCGGATAAAGTTGATTTTAGATTTTCAGGAGATAAATATTTTACTGAAGAGATACTTTTATCAGTTATTAAAGGAAACAGATCGCCAGAACAGAGCATTGAAGGTCTCATTGATCATTATGCGGATAAAGGATTTCCTTTCGTATCAGTAAAGATAGACAGCATAAGACTTTATGATCAAAGCAGGACGGTATTCGTAACGATCGATTCTGGGGATTATATCAGGATAGATGATATTATTTATAAGGGAGCGGCGGTCACAAAAAAAGAGAGTCTTACAAAGCTTGCAGGCATCATGCCCGGAGAGAAATTTTCGGAAACAAGGATCAAAGAAGCTTCGGAATGGTTATTCCGTTCGGGATTTTTTGAAAAAAGGCCTGATTTCGAAATAATCAGCACGGGACCGGACAGGTATGGCGTCAGCTTCGGATTATCAGAAAAAAAATATAACGAGATAATGTTTCTCGGAGGATTCAATTCAGATGACGGAGGCTCAACTTTAACAGTTCATTCGCTGCTTAAAGCGGGAAATTTATTCGGAACGATGAGGAAATTCAGATTGCTATGGGAGAGAGAAGGCGAAACTTATGAGAAATTAAAATTTTATTACAGGGAACCGTTCCTGGCGGGAATCAGGCTGTCAACAGAGGCTGAGTACGGTCAGATCTTCAAAAAAAACGCTTATCTCAAAAGGAATTTCCTTATAGGACAGAAGTACACTTATGGTCCGGGATCTGGAATAACATACGGTATAGAGAAAGAGTATTTCTATTCAGACACTCTGAAAACTGACGGCTCTCCGGAGTCTGTAATAACGAGTTACAGTACCGGCATCGAGTACAATACTTCTGACGAAAATGAAATGATCCCCGAAGAAGCAGGAACAAGTGTCAGAGCTGATTTTTCTACGGTTAATATCGACAAGCGGGGTACGGCAGATCAGAACGGTATTGAATTGTTGTTTTCGGCGGAGAAAAATATAAGTATGACCCGAAACCTGCTGTTCAGGATGTCTGTAACATACAACCAGATGATATTCGATGATGATCTGCCTGACTACGCAAGACTTGTATTCGGCGGCGCTGATTCTTTCAGAGGGTACCGGGAAGATACCTTTATATCCGATATCTACATACTTAATTCAGCAGATTTCTACATAACTGACAATCTCCGGTCAGCCGCAATTGATGTTTTTACCGACGTGTGTTCGTATAACCAGAGTTCAGGAAAGATAAAAAAAATAAAAGAGCTTGAATCACTGATCAGCTACGGCATCGGAATTATTTACAGAACAAGTTCAGGGCAGATATCAGTACATGCGGCGGTTCCGCACAGTGAAGGCTTCAGTGAGACTGTCGTGCACGCCCGTTACGCTTTCAGATTCTAATTTTCATCTTTCTCTGCACAAACAGGAATTCTGCGGGATCGAAGAGACAATATCCCCACGCTTCAGACCGGAGAAAGCTCCCTTACCCCCCACAACCGAACAAAGTTTACCTTCAGGGCCGCATAAAAGCATCTTGGCTGTATCCTGATCCGACACTCTTGACAGGCACTTAGGATCACCTTCGATTATATTGTTCCTCATCCAGTTTTCGAATCTGTTCCTGTTGCCTCTTCTGACGGGCATGATTATATCCGAAATCACTCTGTAGGCGTTCTCAGAACGGGATGAACCCGATGAGTTTATGAAAAGGTAGGAATAATTCAGCTGTCTGTGGTCAAGGCCGGTTATCCGGTCAATAAAAGCAGCCTGCTCAGGAACTCTCCAGGCAGTTGAGAACCAGCACCAGTCCTGTCTGTCGCTTTCGGATGAAAGAGGACATTTCGCGGAATGAGTGCACGGTGATATGACACTGAATGAATGTCCGGAGTTCTCTATAATCTGATTTCTGAGGGAGGACAATGCTTTTGAATGAACTTCCTGCCCGGGTTCGGTGATCAGGATGAGACCTTTAGAAAGAGAAAGCAGGTCCTCAATATTTGACGATCTGTGCTTTTCAGGGATCTCGTTGAAGACATTGGCGCACAAAATAATGTCGCACTTTCGCTCTGCTTTGAGAGGGGATGTGAAATTTTCGTGCAGGAATTCCGGTCCAGAAGGAAACCCTGCCCTGATCATATCCAGTCCGGTCGAGATCATGTTCGAAGATCTTTCAATAGTGATGATCCTTATGTTTTTTGATCTCATGTCAACTCCGGCATGGTCAAGAACGAGCAGAAGCGCAAAAGAAGCGCTCATGGGACCCGCCCCGAAATCCATCATAACAAATTCCTCTCCGGAATTCTCGAAGCTGCTCACGACCTCTTTAATGTTCTGCTTCTGCATCAGAATGGAATATATCCTCTGAATATTGGGCAGGTAAAAAGAAGAAATATAGGCATTAATGAACTTTTTCGTATCGGAGTACTTTCTTCTGAAATCTTCCCTGTTCTCATTGAAAGACAGCCACAGTTTCTTTATCCTGTCCCTAAGTTTATCGGTCTCGGATCTTTTCTTTAAAGGGTCAAGTTTGTCGGGATCGTTCGAACCGAAAACCGTATTCTGCCAGAATTTGAAGAAAATGTTCTTGTCGAAATATCTGTATTTTTCGAAGCTGTTAAATGAAGGCATACATTTTTCCTTTTGATTTTGGCGCAATATACGATTAATTCACGGTAAAAGATATTAAAAATTAATGCAAAATATTCCTGAATATGACTTGACTTTGAACTCCAATATCCTTATTATTTAACCGTATCACCAAAATGTTGAAAATACTGCTCCTAATTTTTGGGTAAATCACAATGAAAATGCCTCCGGAAAAAGAAATAATTCGTTTAGTTAAAAATGTTTTTG
>JAFGUL010000113.1 GCA_016938535.1 Candidatus Delongbacteria bacterium | reverse complement strand
ACTTGGAGATAAAAAACCTTGACAAATAGAATTTGTAGTCGTAATTTGCTCATTGTTAAAGAAAATTGGGGTTATTCGAGGTGCCCTGAATATATTCTGAAGCTAACCTTAAAGTGTTTAACTGCTGTAAAGGCGTGCCTGTAAAATATCCTGAGCTGTCAAATTTATAGAATATTTTCGAGAGAAGATCAAGGTGGTTTTTCACCACAATGAGAGATTCCTTAATATCTTCAAAATTATCGCTGTCTTCTTTATTGTATTTCGCAAGAGCAAGATTCATTTGCTTCTTAATTCCGATGTAATCAACTACAAGACCTTTCTTTTTGCCTGCAAACTTCCTGTTTACCCTTGAAATTGTCTGTATAAGGCTGTGCTGTCTGATAGGCTTGTAAATATACATAGTGTCCAAAAATGGAACATCAAATCCGGTCAGCCACATATCAACAACAACAGCAATTTTAAAATTAGATTTTTCATTCTTAAACTGACTATCCAGTTTTTTTCTGTCATCAGAAGTGCCCAGCATATCCCAAAGATCTTTCGGGTCGTTCTTATCTCTGGTCATGATCATTTTTATCATTTCTATGGATTTAATCTTCTGTTTTTCTTCCTCGTTAAGAATAACTCCGTTTGCAGCAGTTTTGATTTCATTCCATTCCGGTCTCAGTGCGATCACATTTTTATAAAACTCGTAAGCTATTTCTCTCGTACTGCATACAAACATCGCTTTTCCTTTTACAGAAGAACCTTCCGATATTCTTTTTTCGTAATGATTTACGAAATCCTGAGCAACTTCTTTTAGAATATCAGGATCACCAATTATCGTGTTCATTTTCGCTACAGCATTTTTGCTTTCTTCGATCTGATGCTCGTTCGCTCCGTCCTCAGCTGCTTTTTCATAATATTTTTCAATCTCTTCCAGCTTGCTGTTCTTAAGTATGACTTTTGCCGCTCTGCCTTCATAAACTATCCTTACGGTAATATCATCATTCACTGATTCAGTCATGGTGTAAGCATCAATGACTTTACCGAAAACATCAAGAGTTGAATCTATCGGAGTTCCGGTAAATCCGACATAAGTGGCACTCGGCATGGAATCACGAAGATATTTTGCAAAACCGTATGATTTCTTTACTCCGTCTGATGTTACCTTGATTTTCTGATCGAGATTTGTTTGGCTTCTATGGGCTTCATCGGAAATACATATGATATTGTTTCTGTCGCTTAAAAGCTTTGCGTCTTCAGTAAATTTCTGAATTGTGGTAAGGAAAACACCTCCGCTTTGTCTGCCCTGAAGTAATTCCCTGAGATGCGCTCTGCTTTCAACACTGATTATATTTTCATCACCAATATATTTTTTTCCTTTAACGAACTGTTCAGAAAGCTGGTCGTCAAGATCGGTCCGGTCGGTTATAAGTACTATTGTGGGGCTTTCAAAATAAATACTGCGCATTAACAATCTTGTCAGAAAAAGCATCGTGTAACTTTTTCCGCTGCCTGTCGCTCCGAAATATGTACCGCCTTTACCGTCTCCTTGGGGCCTCTGTGCTTTTTTTATATTTTCAAATAGGTTTCTGGCGGCGTAATATTGTGGGTAACGGCATAATATTTTTTCTTCTCTCTTTGATGTGTCAGGAATGAAAATGAAATTTCTGATAATATCCCTTAGCCTGTTCTTATTCAGCATACCCTGCACCAGAGTAAACATACTGTCAAAACCTTCGGCATCTTTTGCAAGACCCGCTATTCTTCTCCATGCGTAATAGAACTCGTAAGGCGCAAAGAATGAACCAGCTTTATTATTTATTCCGTCACTGATGACGCAGAAAGCATTGTATTTGAAAAGTTCGGGGATATCGCGCTTATATCTCACAGTTAGCTGTAAAAAAGCATCATGTATTGTAGCATCTTTTCTTATTGCAGATTTGAATTCAAATACGACAAGAGGGAGTCCGTTTATGTAAATTATACCGTCAGGGATTCTTTTATCATTTCCGTAATAGATTTCAAGCTGATTAACAAATTTATAAATATTTTTATCATTGCCGTATTCCGGTGTATTATCCGAAACCATCAGATCAAGCGGTTCAACAGATTTTTGTTCGCTTAGTCCGTCATAATCTATCAGTTCTATATGTATATCTTTTCTGCTTCTGTCCTCTCTTTTGAGAATAAATCCGTCAGAAAGCCATCTCATTATTTTCTGATTGCTTTCATAAAGGTCGAAAGCTGAAAGTCTTTTTAGCTGTATAATTATTGAATCAACTTCGTTTACTGTAATACACTCTTTAATATAACGATGATGAAGGTATTTCCTAAGATCATCTTCGATTATAACTTCTTCTGCCGCTTTTACGATCGTATCTCCCTTGAAATAGGGGTAACCTTCTTTTTCAAGGAGTTCAATAAAAGCTTGTTCGAGTTTTTCTTCGGTAAATTTACTCATTGTTCTTTTCCAAAGATTCAATAACTTTTCTGCCAAGTTCAGTCAACCTGTACTTCTGCATACTACTTTTCGGTTTATCCGGAATTGTCATCTCGATCAGTTCGCTTTCTAATGCCGGTACAAGATAAGTTATCCGGAAATTCTCTCTGTCCGCCAACTCTAACTTATCCTGTAACTCCTGTCTGAAATGCTCGCCGCTCATAACCTTTAATAACTTTCTGACTTGCGGGGTCACTTGCGGGGTCACTTGCGGGGTCACTTGCGGGGTGGTTTCAGTTTCTTTAGTTTTATAAAGAACTACCTGAAGACCTCCGTCCATTTCATTAATTTCAGGATCAGGAAGTTTTGCTTCTTTACATGAATTGATTATCTTTAAAATTCCCCTACCCCATGTATCAATATAGCCTGCCTTGAAGCATGCGTCGGCAATATTCGGATTTCTCGGTCGGGAATTGTGTTCTTTTCTGAGGTCATCAAGAGATAAACCCTTAGGGAGTGTGCCTTCGTTCCAAATTGAAAGCCTGTCATCAAAAACCCGAATCTGAACCGGAGCACCCATATAAGTTCTGTGAACTAAAGCATTCAAAAGCATTTCTCTTAACGCAGCAAAAGGATATTCGTGTTTCTCAACACGCTGTAATCCTTCAAAATCTACCGGCCTGGTCAGGAATTTGTAATTTAACTGAACAAAAACTTCATTCAGTGTATGAACCAGATTACCTTCAACTATTTCGTGAAATTTCAGATCAGAAGCATCTTTGCCAAATCTGCCTATCTTAACCTGTATATTTGGATGGAATCTGTTCGGATCTTTCCCGAAAAGAATAACAGCAGCTCTTTTCATCTTACCGTCTTCAGTCAAACGAAGTTTATCAAGAATTTGAAATGAATTCAAGCCTTTAGTATCAGGCATTCTGCCCTTTTCTTTGCTGTCTTCGATAAATTTAGTAATACTTTTTTCATCAATATCTTCGATAGAAGCTCTTTCTTCAATAACATCATCCCAGGTCTTTCCGGCTTTTTTGAGAAGGAATTCATTCAATTCGACCCCGGTCAGTTCCATTTTCGTGCTACCCGAACGGTAATAATATCTTCCACGGTATGATACCGGAACAGAATAAGGATTCACTTTTATCGAAATATAATCTTTCCCGTCTTCTTCGTGAAGCTGAACATCACAGATAATCCCCATGGAATTACGGATCTTCTGAGGAATATTTTCCATAAGCATTTTAGAATCATCAAGATGAACAACCCTACCGTCATCATCTTTACCAATATAAATAGTACCGCCGATCGCATTCGCGAAACCGCAAACCCATTTCAGATATTCATCCTGCCAGCTTCTCTTATATTCAATATTTTGTTTTTCAGGCATAAAAGAATTAACCTTTATTTAATTTAAGCTTCTTCTACAGTCTCACCAATACTCCTT
>JAFGUL010000112.1 GCA_016938535.1 Candidatus Delongbacteria bacterium | reverse complement strand
GAAAAAGGGGAATAAAATGGAGATCAAAATTCTCGGAACCGGCTGTCCCAAATGCCTAAACCTAGAAAAAGCGGCGAGAGAAGCAGCTGGATCGTTCGATTTCGGTATCAATGTCGGAAAAGTAACTTCTATAGATGAGATAATGGACTATGGAGTCATGATCACTCCGGCACTTGTAATTGACGAACAGGTAGTAAGTTCGGGAAAAGCTCTCTCGGTTGAACAGATCAAAAAATATATAGAAGAAAAGAAATGACGGAAAAGATAATATATTCATGTGCGTGCTCGACTAATCTGGGCCTGCTTGCTCAAAGAGTCTCCAAAGAGCTAGAAAAAAACAATATCGCCGTGATCACTCCATTGCCTGATCCGTTCGAAGATGACAGTGATTTTGTGAAATCAGCTAAGGCAGCGGAATTAAATATTACGATCGACGGATGTCATTTAGGCTGTGCATTAAAAGCTCTGAAATGCCGGAAGATCAAGCCGCTGGCATTTTGCCTGACCGATATGGGATGTGAAAAGAGAATAACACCGGTTGACGATGCAACGGTTAAGAGACTGTACGACGAAGTTATAACAAAAATAGGAGAACATTGTGCGTAATATCTGTATGACCGCTATTCTGATACTCGGAATGAATCTGTGTTTTTCACAAAAAGATTCTGTAAAGACTGAAGTCACGGCAAAGATCAAAGATAATCCCAAAGTCACCTTTGTCGAACTTGGTTCGGTTAACTGTATCCCGTGTAAACAGATGCAGCCTGTCATGAAAGCGGTCGAAGAAGAATATCCCGAGCAGGTAAAGGTCGAGTTCATTGATGTATGGACTCAGAAAGGTAAAATTGACGGAGCAAAATATAAGATCAGAGTCATTCCGACCCAGGTTTTTCTCGACAGCCTCGGCAAAGAATATTTCAGGCATGAGGGGTTTTTCCCGAAAGACGAACTGGTAAAAGTGCTCAAACAGGGCGGAGTAAAATAGTGGATTCGATCTTCATGTTCCTATATGAGATCATGCAGG
>JAFGUL010000111.1 GCA_016938535.1 Candidatus Delongbacteria bacterium | reverse complement strand
TTATGTAACAGACAGGCTCGGACATGACAGAAGGTATGCTATTGATGCCTCAAAGATAAAGAACGAACTCGGATGGGAGCCAAGATTTAGGTTTGAAGAAAAGATAAAGGACACGATCAACTGGTATCTGAATAATCAGGAATGGACGGAAGCGATACTGAACGGAACATATCAGGACTGACTTATGAATCTTGAACGAAATAAAATAACGCTCTTTCTTATGACCTTTAAAGGATATTCGGTTCTCGATGAACTAATAGCGCACGAAAAATCGTGTATGATACATAAGGTCGTCATAGGTGAGGATAAGAATGTTGATAAAGATTATTCTTCCGAAATTAAAGAACTTTGCAGAACTAATAATATCACTTTCGAAAATAATTGCGGTTCAAATAAGATTCAAACACAATACGCTATAGCTGTTTCGTGGAAATGGATCATTGATATCAGAGATTATAAACTTATTGTAATTCACGATTCGCTTCTTCCAAAATACAGAGGATTTGCACCTTTAGTAAATCTGCTGAAAAATGGAGAAAAAGAGACCGGCGTTACAGCTGTTTTTGCTGAGATATCTTACGATAAGGGCGAAATTATTCATCAGTTAAAGACAGATATAATTTATCCGAAGAAAATTAATGACCTGATCAAAGAGATCTCGGTTTTATATAATCAGATGATATTATATTTGTTTGATCTGATTGAGAAAAATTGTGCGATACCTTCTGTCAAACAAAATGAAAACGAGGCTACTTACAGTCTATGGCTGGATGAAGACGATTATTTTATTGACTGGAACAAACCTTCTGAAGATGTGATTCGATTTATTGATGCAGTCGGTGCACCATATAAAGGCGCATCAGCATATTTGAAAACTAAAAAAGTCAGAATTATTTCTGCCGAGCTGATACCTGACCTGAAAATTGAGAACAGATGCCCGGGAAAGGTTATTTTCAAAGAGGAAGGTTGTCCGGTAGTTGTTTGCGGGAAAGGGTTGTTAAGAATAACCGGTTTAACAGATGAAAATCAAGAGAGTATTTTACCGGTAAAAGGTCTGCGACTGAGATTTAGAAATTCCAGAAAGGATCAAGAATGAAGATCACATTCAATAAACCGCTTGTTCTCGGTAATGAGACTGAACACATACAAAAAGCAGTTGAAAAAGGACAGTTTTCCGGTAACGGCGAGTATTCAAAAAAATGTAATGCTCTTCTTGAGCAGAAAACGGGTTGCAGAAAAGCTATCGTGACTTCCTCCTGCACAGACGCACTTGAAATGTGCGCACTTCTTTCGGGAATTAAACCCGGTGATGAAATCATTATGCCGTCCTTCACTTTCGTAACGACTGCAAGCGCGTTCGAGCTCCGCGGGGCTAATATAGTCTGGTGCGACATCAGGCATGACACAAAAAATATAGATGAGACTAAACTCGAATCGCTGATAACTCCAAGAACTAAGGCGGTCGTT
>JAFGUL010000002.1 GCA_016938535.1 Candidatus Delongbacteria bacterium | reverse complement strand
GTATATAATTGGAAAAATCTTTAAATAAGAGGGTAAAATGGACGATACGGTAAAAGGCACGAAGCTTCTGAAAACGAAGCACCTTTTGGGAATAAAAGGGATGTGCAGGGAGGATCTAGAACTGATCCTTCAGACTTCAGAAAGTTTCAAGCAGGTGTTAGACACGCCCAACAAAAAAGTTGCCGCGCTCAAGGGGGTGACGGTCGTTAACATGTTCTTCGAGAACTCGACAAGGACAAAAATATCTTTCGAAATGGCGGAAAAAAGGCTGTCCGCGGATGTGGTTAATTTCGCGGCCTCGTCCTCATCCCTCAAGAAAGGGGAGACGCTGATCGATACGGCAAAGAACATCGAAGCGATGAAAATAGATATGGTAGTTATGAGGCACAGTACCCCTGGAGCTCACAAGATGCTGATGGATAATTTGAACTCCATAATTATAAACGCGGGTGACGGAGCCCATGAACATCCAACTCAGGCTATACTTGACCTTATGTCTATCGTCCAGAAAAAACCGAACCTGAAAGGCAAACGCGTGACACTTGTCGGTGATATAGTACATTCAAGGGTCGCCATGTCCAACATTCATGCACTTAAGCTTTACGGGGCCAAAGTCCAGGTTTGCGGACCTTCAACTCTGATACCAAAAGATATTGAAAAAATGGGAGTTGAGGTTACTTACGATCTTGATGAAGCGATCAGGAATTCTGATGTAATGAACATTTTAAGGATCCAGCTCGAAAGGCATGTGGGAGCATCGTTTCCCTCTCTCAGAGAGTATCATAATTACTGGGGTATCACGAACGAAAAACTCGCCAGAGCCAAGAACGATATACTGATACTGCATCCGGGTCCGATGAACAGGGGTGTAGAGATCGACGATGATGTGGCTGACGGTGACCATCAGGTCATATTGGATCAGGTACTGAACGGAGTCGCTTCGAGAATGGCGATACTATATCTTTTAAGCGCGAACATCGGAGGTGCGAAATGAAAAGAATGATAAATAATATAAGTCTATGCGAACCTTTATATAAAACCCTGCCCAAGAAAATTCTTATAAAGAACGGCACGATAATAGATCCTTTTTCAGAAAAAGAATACGCATCCGATATTCTGATCTCGAACGGTAAGATCGAAAAAATCGCAAAGAATCTCAAAGCTGAAAGGGGCTGCGAAGCGATCAACGCTAAGGGATTGTATGTGTCACACGGATTTTTCGATATGCATGTTCATTTGAGAGAGCCCGGTTACGAGCAGGCGGAGAACTTCGTTTCCGGAACGAACGCCGCCATGGCGGGCGGAGTGACGGCCCTCGCGGCTATGGCGAACACGACTCCCTGCGTTGACAATAAATTCGTTTACAACGACATCAAAAGCAGGGTCAAAGGCCTGCTGGTCGATGTTCATCAGATACCGGCAGTGACGATAAAGCGCGAGGGAAAGACCATCGTCGAGATGACCGAGCTCTTTGAAGCGGGCGCGCCCGCTTTCTCCGATGACGGCAGCGGGATACAGTCGTCCGAAACAATGAAAGGCGCGCTTGAATACGCAAAAATGTTCGGAACACCCATACTTGTGCACCCTGAGGATCACTCATTCGTCGAAGGTGTTATGAACGAATCTCTGTCGTCAACGGAACTCGGCATGTCATATATACCGGCGATAGCAGAATCGATCAATGTTGCAAGGGACATCGAGATAGCCCGTTATGTAGGCGGTACAGTGCATTTTCAGCATGTCAGCGTAAAAGAGAGTATCGAGCTCGTAAGAAAAGCTAAGAAGGAAGGCCTGAAAGTGACCTGCGAAGTTACCCCGCATCATTTCTCCCTAACCGACGATATGGTTAGAACTTTTTCTACAGATTATAAAATGAATCCTCCGCTTCGTACGCAGGAGGATGTCGATGCGGTCCATAAAGCTCTTAAGGACGGAACCATTGACGCAATAGCTACAGATCACGCACCCCACCCGTCTGAAAAGAAAAATGTTGAGTTTGATTTTGCTCCTTTCGGCGTTCTGGGTCTGGAAACAATGTTCTCGGCGGGAATAACCTATCTGGTCAGGAAGAAAAAACTGAGCCTGATGGAGTTTCTGAAGAAGATCACGGTCAATCCCAGAAAAATATTAAATCTCGAAGCCGATCTTTTTCAAAAAGGGAAAACGGCCGAGCTGGTAATATTCGATAAAGACAAAAAGTGGAAAGTGGACAGAAGGAAGCTGAATTCTCTCTCCATAAACACATGCTTCCACGACGATACTCATTTCGGGAAAGTGCTTTACACCATCAATAACGGAAAGGTTTATAAGGCATAAACAAAGGCGGGGTGACCCGCCTTTTGTTTATGATTGTTCACTAAGAGACCGGTCTAAAAAAAAGAGTTGTGAAAATTACTAAGAAAGAGGATGAAACTCAAAAGCAGATGAGTTCTTCGAACCGGAAGGCGGGATCAGAATCTCAAAATATATAATATGAAAAAATACGCACTCATAGGCAATCCGGCCGGGCACAGCAGAAGTCCGGCGATATTCAACTCTCTTTTCAGTAAGTATGAAATGGAGTGCAGGTACTTAGCTTTTTCAATGAAGGATAGTAGCGGAATTATGCAAATGATTCGTAAATACGGATTCTCCGGAGTTAATATCACTTCGCCTTTCAAGGAAGAGGTTTTCAATCTGCTTGAAAATACTGATAATATTTCGAAACAGACCGGAGCTGTAAATGTTGTAATTAAAAGAAATGATTCCATTTATGGATTGAATACCGATGTTTACGGCGTGGAACACTCTCTTGTAAATAACGGAATAGAAGTAAAGGATAAAAAATGTATTGTTGTCGGGGCGGGGGGGGCGGCAAAAGCAGCGGTTTATGCTGTGAAAGAACTCGGCGGAGATGTATTTATATGCAACAGGACCGATCATAAAGCTGAGAAAATATCTTCAGAGCTAAAATGCAGCAGCATAAAATTCGATGAACTAAAGGATAATTTGAAAGACACATACCTGATGATCTCCGCAGTGACCCGAATACCTGAATTTCTTCAGGGATATCTCAGCCGTACAATAGTACTGAACGCTAATTATTCGGACGAGAATTTAAAACCGTTCTGCAAACGGTATATAAGCGGATATGAATGGCTCATATATCAGGCGGCAAAATCATACGAGCATTTTTTCGACGTATATCCGGATATTAACGATATGAAAAAGAGCCTTGAAATACAGGATAGACGTAAGAACATAGCTCTGATCGGACCTACTCTTAGCGGGAAGACGGCTTATGGTAAAAAAATTTCAGGTCATTATGAAATGGATCATATCGATACTGATGAAATTATAGAACTGTCGGCCGGTAAAAAAATTAGCGATATATTCATTCAGGAAGGAGAAGAATATTTCAGGATGCTCGAAGAAAGAGCCTTAGAAAAGGCTTGTTCAGCAGCAAATACGGTTATCTCGGTAGGAGCCGGAGCTTTAAGTTCAGAAAAGAACAGGAAAATATTAAAAGAGAGCTGCTATACTGTACTTTTAGATATCGGGTATGATGTCATATTATCGAGAATCAGTGAGGCGGAATTGACTAAAAGACCGATGTTCAGTATTAACGATCCAGAGTCTGCCTGGGAGAGGATGTTCGTGTCAAGAAAGAATGATTATGTTTCATGTGCGGATCTTATTGTGTCTGTAAGAACTAACGACGCGGTGAAAGAATCTGAAAACATCATAAGGGAGATCGATGCCTGAAAACATTTTAATAGATAACGGTACTATATCGGGAGAGATCACCGCCTATCCTTCAAAAAGTCAGATACAGAGAGTGCTTCTGCTCGGGCTTTTGAATAAAAAAGGAATAGAGATAACAAACTATGGAGAGAGTAGAGATTCTGAATCTGTATTGAGTTCTGTCAGGAGACTGGGAGCGGAGTTTATTTTTTTCGGAAATTCGTTCAAGATCAGGGGCCCTGAAAAACTTAAGAAAGCAGATATATTTTGTAACGAATCAGGTTTATGCTTAAGGCTTTTTGCTCCAGTTCTATCGCTATATGAAGGATTTTACAGAATTTTCGGAACGGAAGAACTGTTAAAAAGGGGAAATCAGCGTATTTGTGAAGTATTGTCCCAACTCGGATCTGAGTGTATTCTTGATAAGAAATGCCTTAAGATCAGAGGGCCTTTGAAAAGCGGAAAAGCAGCAGTTGACAACCCAACGGGTTCTCAGCTGATCTCAGGTCTTCTTTTCGCGCTTTCGATGGTGGAAGGTGACAGCGAGATCGTATTGAAAAATCCTGTCAGCTTTCCTTATATTGAAATGACTGCGAAACTATTAAATCAGTTCGGCGCGGAGATAAAACTGGACGGAGAGAAAAAGATATTTATCAAAGGTGGAAGGGAGTTTATTTCCGGCAAGGTCGATATAGAAGGCGACTGGTCTTCGGCAGCCATATTTCTTGTCGCCGGAGCTGTCGCCGGATCAGTAACAGTAAGCGGTTTGAACAGGGAAAGTCTTCAGGCTGACAGGGCAATAACAGAATTTATAAAGTTGTCAGGCGCGGAAGTATTTTCAAATCAGAGTTCAGTCACGGTCAGCAAAAGTGAATTAAAAGGAATCAGGGCAGATATCAAAAACTGTCCCGATCTTTTCGTTCCGCTGGTGATACTTGGATTAAATGCTGATGGCGAAACAAAAATATATAATTACGAGAGGCTTAAAGATAAGGAGTCGAACAGACCTGAAGTAATTGCGACGGAACTAAAAAAGGCCGGCGCCCTTATTGAGTTCAGAAGAGGGTACATTTCAGTAAGAAAAAGCGAGCTTGTATATACAGAGCTCGATCCTCATAACGATCACAGGATAGCTATGGGGATGGCTGTCGCGGCTTTAAATTCAGAGGGAGGTCTTCTTATTAAAGACCCTGAATGTGTAGGTAAATCATTTCCGTATTTTTTTAAGGCACTGAATTATTTGAAGGAGCAGCAGAGATGAACAGTTTCGGGACAATCTTCAGGATACATATTTACGGAGAATCGCACGGACCATGTGTCGGTGTCATAATTGACGGTTGTCCGGCCGGTATAAGCTTAAAGACAGGTGATCTGATATCCGATCTGAACCGGAGAAAACCTCTGTCGAAAGGTACAACGGAAAGAAAAGAAAGTGATATTCCAAACATAAAAAGCGGTGTTTTTAAAGGAAAAACCACAGGGTCGCCGATACTGATTGAGTTTGCTAACGAAAATATACGAAGCCGCGATTATGAAAAGTTCAGATCGGTACCCAGGCCCGGTCAGGCGGATTTCTCAGCGGGAGTAAAATTCGGAGGGTTCAACGATCTCAGGGGCGGCGGACATTTTTCCGCAAGGCTGACGCTGGGGCTTGTAGCTGCAGGAGTAATAGCAAAAAAGATACTTAAGGGAGTCAAGTTTAGCTCGGACCTGGTACGGGCGGGCGGTTCGGCCGAAATAAACCGAAGTGTCCTTAAAGCCGTCAAAGAGAGCGACAGTATAGGAGGCGTCATAGAATGCAGAATTGACGGTCTCCCTGCAGGCGTCGGCGAGCCTTTTTTCAATTCCCTTGAGTCTGCGATATCCCATATAGTATTCTCGATCCCCAGCGTGAAAGGTGTTGAGTTCGGGAAAGGTTTCGCCTCGGCCGACATGAAAGGCAGCGAATATAACGACCGTTTAGTTGATGTTTCAGGTGTAACCGCAACCAACAGCTGCGGCGGTGTAACGGCAGGCCTGTCGAACGGGAACCGGGTGTTTTTCAGGACTGCGATGAGGCCGCCTTCATCGATATCGAAACCGCAGGAAGCGCTCAATCTGCAAACGGGGAAATCCGAAATCTTAGCCATAACCGGCAGGCATGATGTGTGTCCGGCTCTCAGGTCATCCGTGATAATTGAGGCCGCAGCGGCGATAGCAATCTGCGACCTTTATCTGATCAATAAATGTATGACAATAAAAAAGAAAGATTAAATTTAATTTGCATAGTGATCGACTTATTGCTTATATTATTATAGAAAGTCATTATCAAAATTGAAAAAAAATAATAGCGGGGGGTAGCGCTATGAAGCTGAAAAGTATAATTCTGATTGTTCTGACAGTATTTATTCTGTCATGCACGAAAGAGGAAAGCGGTAAAGTGAAAACTATGGCTATCTCTGTCAAAGACTGGTCCAATCCGGAAAAGATAGATCCTATGGATAAGAACATAGGAGATTTTCTGGAAAAAGATCTAAGGGATTATATGATAGCTGCGGATCAGGCTTATTGGGAAAAAGATTACAAGAAAGCTGCTCAAAATTATCTTTACATTCTCAGCCATAATGTCTACGATATAATCGCGACATACAATCTGGCTTGTACTTATGCACTTATGAAAGAGCCTGAACTGAGCACGAAATTTTTATACAGGGCAGTTGATCTGGGATTTGTTGACTTTAATTACCTTAAAAAAGACCCTGATTTCGAGCCGGTCAAAGGAATGCCGGTATTCGACACCGCTATTGACAGCATAGGCCAGATGATCAAAAATCTCGGGGACGATATCGTCATCGAGACAAGGACCCTTTTAAAATGCAGAATAACTAAACCTCTTGCATTTTATCCCGACAAGAAATATACTGTAGTTATTGCGCTTCACGCACATTCGAGTAACCAGAACCAGATGGTAAAGATATGGAAACATTTTGATATACCGGAATTCATTTTTGTTGTTCCTCAAGCTCCTTACGGTGTTCCGATAGGTCAGGCCAATGAGTTCAGATGGAATATTGACGAAATGAACGAATCGCTGATAGGTAAATCAGAGGATTTAAGCGTCAGCTACATTAAGGACATGATATCGGAAGTACAGAAAAGGTACAACGTGAAAGAAATTTATCTTCTGGGACTCCATCAGGGTGCGACAACCGCAATTGATGCGGCAATAAAAAACCCCGGTCTTATTAAAGGGGTCATAGCTTTTGGACCCGATTATGATATTTCAAAGGTCCCGGACGAAGTATTGAAAAAAGCCCGTAATGTTAAATTTTTCATAGTCTCAAGTCCGAACGACATTTATGTCCCTCAGGACAGGTGCGATGCAATTAAAGCTAAGCTTACTGACATCGGTTATGAAATAGTGTGCAAAGAGATAGACGGTGAATTTTCGATCAGCAAGGCTAGTCTTAAAGAATCCGAAAAATGGTTTCTTGACAAAAAACAGCAGTAATATCTTTTTGGCAATAAGGGGGGGTAATGAAAAAACAGATTACAGAGCTTGAAAAAGTTCTTGAAAAGACGAACGGTAAAGAAAAATTAAAAATATTATTGCAGCTTTCTGAGGTCTATGAGAAGATATCTGTAGAGAAAAGCATCAATTACGCTCTAGAGTCCCTTGAGTTATTACACCTCATTAAGGGAAATACAAAAAAAGCGGAAATTTATATAAAACTGGGTGATCTCTACAGAACAGTAAATGAATATGAAAAAGCGCTGACTTATTATCAGACGGGTCTTGAGCTTTCAAAAGCATCAAGGAACGATAAAAAAAGAGCAGAGTTTTTAAACAGCGTTGGAGAAGTCAGTTTCCGTCTTACTAATTATGATCAGGCACTTGAATTCTATCTGAAAGCTCTGAAGATAAGAGAGGAGATACACGATAAAAAAGGGATATCCGATTCGCTTAACACTGTCGGTAACGTTTATTTCCAGCTGAAAAATAATAATAAAGCTCTTGATTACTATCAGCAGTCGCTGAAAATAAGAACGGAGTTAAAAGAAGAGATACCAATCGCAAAATCCTACAACAACATCGGGAACATGTATTCGATACTGAAAGATTATAAAAAATCTCTGGAGTATTATCAGGACGCGCTTGATCTTTATATTAAAAATGACGAAAAAAAGCTGGTCTCATCTGTTCATAATAATATCGGGATCATCTACAGGGAAAAAGGAGATCTTAAGTCGGCGCTAGAACATTTTAAAAAATCTTTGAAGATAGCTAAAGAGCAGGACCTTCTGTATAATCTTGCCAACACATCGAACGAGGCGGCAAGGACGTATTTTGAAATGAAGAAATACAAAGAAGCAGAGACTCATCTTAAAGCTGCTCTGGCGCAGGCCAAAGTTTTAAGCGCTAGAAATGTCGAGCAGGAAAGCTATCAGATTTTCGCCGAACTTTATTTCGAGCAGAAAGATTTCAGATCTGCTTATGATAATTATAAGAAATTCAGCGAACTAAAAGACTCGATATACGGCGAACTGTCAGGCAAAATAGCGGAGATACAGTCCCGGTACATTGCAGAACAGAAAGAAAAAGAAGCCGAGATATACAGACTGAAAAACGTTGAGATGGCGAAATATATAAAAGACCTTCAGAAGGCCAACGATATCATCAAGAAGAAGAACAGGGAGCTGACCGAGGCTTATATGAAACTTGATCTTCTTGCCCGTACAGATCCTCTTACAAGGCTGTCTAACAGAAGAGATATCTTAGACAAGATAAAATACGAGGCTTTGAAATTCGAAAGAAGCGGGGAGAAATTTGTTCTTGTTATATCCGATATTGACAATTTTAAGACCTTCAACGACAGTTACGGACATGACTGCGGAGATTTTGTCCTGGTCAATCTTGCTAACCTTATGCGTTCGGTACTCAGAAAACAGGACTGTATCGGAAGATGGGGCGGTGAGGAATTCATCTTTCTTATGCCCAAAACCGAGCTTGAAGGCGGTTCGCTTGTGGCGGAGAAAATAAGAAAAAAGATAGAGAACGAGACATTTTACTATCGCGATATCAAGCTTAACATCACAATGACTTTCGGCGTGAATGTTTTTGATGCTATTATGGATATAGACTACTGCATTAATAAAGCGGATGAAGCGTTGTACCAGGGGAAATCAAAGGGAAAGAACTGCGTAGTCAGGTCGGACGAAATAGATTAGATCCAAAAAATGAAAAATAACGGTAAAATATCGGACAGGTCAGATAAAGTTGCTGTTTCTGATTTTGAGGAAGTTAAGAGAAAACTCCACGAGGATTTAAAAGACAGCAGCGGAGATAACAGGATTCGTACTCTGCTTGATCTTGGAAGTATGTATCTTGAAGAGAATAAGTTCCATGATTCAGAGAAATTTTTACTTGAAGCCTTAAAAATTTCAGACAACAGAACAGAAAGCACTACGGTCTCGCTTCTGTACAAGAATCTCGGTGAAGTATGTTTGAAACTTTTCAAACTTTCCGATGCCCGAAACTATTTTTTAAAAGCGCTTGAGCTTACTCCTGAAAAAAATAAAAGGGCTGTTTCATTCATTTACAGCGGTTTAGGCGACGCAATGACAAAAATGACAAAAATGGATGAGGGCTTAAATTATTATTTCAAATCGCTCGAGCTCAGGACACAGCTTAAATTCTGGATGGGTATTTCTGAAGTAATGAACAAAATAGGGGTGAATTACTTCTATCAGAGTGATTACAATAAAGCGCTTGAATATTTCAATCAGTCACTTAAGATAAGAGAGAAAAGGCATGAGAACGAAGAAGCTGTCGCAGCCTGCCTGAACAACATAAGTCTTGCCTGTTACCATAAAGGGGATTACCCGAAAGCTCTTGAATTCTGTCTGAAAACGCTCAATATTTACCAGAGAACAAGAAATTCCGAAAAACAGGGGATGTGTTATAATAATCTCGGTCTGATTTATTTTGAGACATCATTGTTCTCAGAAGCTCTGGAATGCCAGTTCAAAGCTCTGAAGCTGAAAGAGAGAACGAACAATCCGCCTTTCATTGCAAATACTCTCTCTAATATCGGTATGATATATTCAAGGCTGTACAATCTGGAAAAAGCTCTGGACTACTCCCTTAAAGCTCTTGAAATGAGAAAGTCGGTCGATGATAAAAGGGGTATCGCCAACTCATATAACGATCTCGGAAGGATCTATGACAAAATGAACCAGTTCGGTAAAGCAATTCCTTTTTTTGAAGAATCCGTAAAAATGAGAAGGGAAATGAACTACCTCTCAGGTTTATCAGAATCTCTTGAGAATCTCGGAATGCTGTATTTAAAAAAGAACGATCTTCTGAAAGCAGAGACTTATCTTCTCGAAGCGAAAAATATTGCCGAGAAAATGGATTATAAAAAGACAGTTTCAGGTATATACAGAAACATTGCCAGTCTTTATATGTTGAAAGGAATGTATGAAGAGGCTCTTGTTTATATAAAAAGATCACAAATGATAGCTGAAAAACTGGGTTTGAAAGATAAGATCAGGGATGCGAATAAGATTCTTTCAGAGATATACGGCAGAAAAAATAATTTTAAAAAAGCTTTAGGTTACTATGTGATGTATTCAAAGCTTAACGAAGAAATATTAAGCATAGAGAAGCAGAACGAACTGAACGCGATCTCGCATAAATATGAAAATTATAAAAGACAGAAAGAGAATGAGAACTACAGGATAAAGAATGCTGAACTGTCGAGGCTCAACAAGGAGCTGAAGAGATCAAAGAACGAACTCATGAAGTCTAACTCTGCCAAAGATAAATTTTTTAATATAATCGCCCATGATCTCAAGAATCCTTTTTCAATACTTTATACAACCTCGGAGATACTCATCACGTATTTCGATGAGCTGACACGTATTAAACAGAAGGAATATATAAAGACGATAAATACATCGACCCTTCACCTTCTGAGACTCATAGAGAATCTGCTTGAGTGGTCAAGGACACAGAGCGGACTAAAGAATTTTAACCCGGTCGAATTCGATTTTTCTGAAATTGTCAGATCGAGTTACGAACTTTTAAGACCAAATGCCGAATTCAAGAGTATTGCTTTGGAAATGAACGATCCGGGAAAAGTTTTTATTACAGGCGATAAAAATATGCTTAAAACGGTTATAAGGAATCTGATTACCAACGCTGTAAAATTCACTAAACCTGAAGGCCGTATTGAAATAAACTACAATATTTCAGGCCGCAGACTTATTTTTAAAGTGACCGATACGGGAGTCGGGATCAAAAAGAAAGATATATCGAAAGTATTCGCTATTGATAAGCACTATTCCACTACCGGAACATCAAACGAGAAAGGAACCGGGATCGGACTTTTACTTTGCAAAGAATTCATAGATAAACACAAAGGTAAAATGACAGCAGAAAGCATCTTCAGGAAAGGAAGCACTTTCGGATTTGAGCTGCCGTTAAAATGATCTATTCTTCTTCTGTTTTTTTCTCAACAGGTTTCTCCGAAGGAACAAAATCTTCCAGACCTTCATGAGCTTTTACCGCATTAAGTTGTTTACTTGAGCTTGCGGCCTGTTTAGCTTTTTGAGATTCCATAAATTTTATCGGGTTCTTGAGAGTCTCAGTAAGATAGTCTGAGATATCCTGGAACAGGTCTTCAGTGCCAACACCGAGTATTCCGTAGGTAAGTTTGTAGGATCTCGGCGTGATCAGATTCTCGGGAAGCCTGTGAAGTACTGGTAAAGTATAAATAAAAGAAAATATTACAGAATAGATAATCACGGTTTTGATTACCGCGAAAACATAAGTGACAACAAGACCGGTAGTCTTAGGTAACTTTTTACCGGCCTCGATAATCCTTTGCCCTGCAATCGAAGTAAAAATGAAGAAAACTACTACAGCTACAAGAATGTAGGATGCATATGCGGCGAAACTGAGATTTTTAATAAAGTTTATCAGGATTTTTGAAACAGGCATATAAAAAGCGCCGGCCATTCTTACGATCAAAAAGAAACCGATCACAAAATGCATATCTTCTGTGCATCCCTTTTTCCCAGCTCTGTTCAAAGTAACGATCAGCATTAATATAAGAAGAATATCGAATATCATGTTTTAACTCCCTTCTTTAAATTCCGGCACTATCAAGATAAATGTAAAATAAGAGTATTTATCATTCATGTCAATACCATAAAAAAATTATTTTTCTATGAGTTCATTCTATCATGAACGTCGCAGGACCGTTATTTACCAAACTTATCTCCATGTGCGCGCCGAATACTCCTTCGGAGATATTCAGACCCGTTTTTTTCAGCTCCTTAATGAATGCATTATATAGAGCTAATGCTTTCTCAGGCGGCGCGGCTAGAGAAAAGCCCGGTCTTCTTCCCTTTCTGGTATCCGCATAAAGAGTAAATTGAGAAACAGCCGCGATATCTCCTCCGATATCTTTTACTGAAAGATTCATCTTGCCTTCTGCATCCTCAAATATTCTCAAATTGGTGACTTTATCTATAAAATAAGGAATTGTACTTTCATCATCGTCGACGCCTATTCCAATCAGCAGCAGAAGCCCTTTTCCTGAAGATGAAACCTGCGAACCTGCCACCATTATGTTCACGCTGTCGGTTCTCTGAAGCAGAATTTTCATTATTTAATCCTTGCAAAGTTCTTTTATTTTCCCCATATATAATTTATATTAAAAAATCGGAGTTGTAAACATGAAAAGAGACATAATCAAACCGGATCATTTCAGAACGGATATTTTTGAGCTCTGGGATAAGCAGTGGCTGCTACTTACGGCCGGAGTGCTCGATCATGAAGCGTTTAACTCAATGACCGTTGCCTGGGGTAGTATCGGGGTAATGTGGAATAAACCTTTTGTTCAGGTAGTTGTCAGGCCGACAAGACATACCATTAATTTCATTGAAAAATATGATACTTTCACCTTGTGTGCTTTCGGAGAAGAATTCAGAGATAAACTTAAATATTTCGGAACAGTCAGCGGTAAGGACGAAAATAAAGCTGAAATATCAGGACTGAAAGTAATTCCATCAGAAAAAATCGAATGCCCGGCTTACGATGAAGCTGAACTGATAATTGAATGCAGAAAAATATATTCCTCAAGATTCACTCCTTCAGAATTTACCGATCCCGGCATAGAAGGCAAATACCCTGAAAAAGATTACCATCATGTGTTTTATGGCGAAATATTAAAGATATCCGGTACTGATAAATATTCCGGGGACTGATTAACTTCACTAAAACATAAAAACATTTAGTCTTGACTATATCGGGTAATTTCATTATTTTTGCTACTTCATGTAAATGCGCAGGGATGTATGTGTTTCTTTATTAAAAAATATGCGGAAAACAAGCAGATAAACGACCGCCGGCAAGGGCGGTTTTTTGCTTAAAAAAAGAGGTGGATTTATGGAAAAAATACTTGATACCGGACTGACTTTCGACGATGTTCTTCTGCTGCCGAAGAAAAGCTCGGTTAAACCGTCTGAAGCTGATACAACTACATTTCTGACTAAGAATATAAAGCTGAACATACCTATAATATCCGCGGCAATGGATACAGTTTCAGAGTACCACATGGGGATCGCAATGGCGAGAGAGGGAGGAATGGCCGTTATCCATAAGAACATGACGCCCGAGGAACAGGCGGTCGAAGTAGACAAGGTAAAAAGATCAGAAAGCGGAATGATAACCGATCCTGTAACGATCGGACCGGATGCCCGTCTGAGGGAAGTATTCAGTCTTATGGAAAAATTCTCCATATCCGGTGTTCCCGTAGTTGAAGGTACAAAGCTGGTCGGGATAATAACCAACAGGGATATCAGGTTCGAATACAAGGACGATATACAAGTAAAAGATATCATGACTAAATGCCCTCTTGTTACAGGCAAAGAAGGAACATCTCTGGAAGAAGCTAAATTAATTCTGCAGAAGAATAAGATAGAGAAACTTCCTATAGTTGATGACGAATATAACCTTAAAGGTATGATCACTTTCAAGGACATAAAAAAGAAAGAGAGTTTTCCGAACGCATGCAAAGACAGCGCCGGAAGATTGAGGGTAGCTGCAGCTATATCAGCGAACGGTGACGATAAAAGGATAAAACTCCTGATGAACTCCAAGGTCGATGTGATCGTCATAGACAGTGCTCACGGCCACCATGAAGACATTGCAAAGGAGATCAGAAGGATCAAGAAGAAATACAGCGTAGAGATAATTGCAGGCAATATCGCAACCTCCGAAGGAGCCGAAGCGCTGATAAAGGCGGGAGCGGATGCTGTCAAAGTAGGTATCGGACCCGGCTCGATCTGCACGACCAGGGTCGTGGCGGGAGTAGGCGTGCCGCAGATAACGGCGATCATGAACGCTGTAAAAGCGTGCAGGAAGCACGGAATACCCGTTATCGCGGACGGCGGGATCAAGTACTCCGGCGATATAGCCAAGGCTATAGGAATGGGAGCGGACTGCGTG
>JAFGUL010000110.1 GCA_016938535.1 Candidatus Delongbacteria bacterium | reverse complement strand
ATTTACGAAGAACTTGATTTTGACAATGAGCTTACCAACATTGAAAGATTCAGGAGTAATTTTGAATCGGATGAAAAGATAAAAGTACCGCGGGTATGTAAAAAACTCTCCACAAAAAAGATACTGACCATGGAATTTATTAACGGTTTCAAGGTTTCCGAAACTGAAGCGATAAAATCAGCAGGATTTTCTCTTAAAGAGATCGCGGATACAGGCGTTGATTCTATTCTGCGGCAGGTCTTTGAGGACGGATTTTTTCATGCAGACCCTCATCCCGGCAATATTTTCGTGACTGTGCAGGGACAGTTGTGTTTTATAGATTTCGGAATGATGGGATCTCTTACAGGCTCTGTCAGAGAGTCTTTTACAGATATTATTACAGGTATCGTGAAAAGGGATACAAAGAAAGTAACACAATCTCTTCTTGATTTAACTCCCGGTGATCCTGATACCGAGGAGAAGGATATTGAACTGCAGGTTTCAGATCTGATAGACAAATATTTCTACAGAGACATCGCTGAACTCGACATGACTGAAGTTATGAACGATCTTTTTGCTTTCTTCAATGATAACGGTCTCAGAATGCCGTCAAATATTTTTCTTCTGACACGGACGATCGTACTTGCTCAGTCTCTCGGAAAAGACCTTGATCCGGGATTTAACATTGGTCAGGTTATCGAAAAATATTCCGAAAAACTTATAAGAAAAAAATATTCTCTCGGGAAGATCGCCGGTGATATGCGTGAAATGACAGAAGATATCTGGAAGCTTCTGAAAAAAATGCCGAAGGAGATACCGGAGCTGATCAATATACTGAAGAGAGGTAATTTCAAAGTTGATCTTGAGCACAAGGGATTTGAAACAATGCTGGAAACCCACGAAAGAATAAGCAACAAGATAGCTTTCTCGGTAGTTCTTGCATCTGTGATAATCGGTTCTTCGCTGATCGTTCTTTCCGGTATTCCGCCGCTGATGTTCGGTATCCCCGTTATAGGCATTGTAGGATATGTCGGCGCGATGATACTCGCTTTCGGTCTGATAATTTCAATAATAAAGCACGGGAAAATGTAGGCACATGGACATTCTAATGAACAAAAATTTATCTGTTGACTATAAGGGTTGATTTAGATATATTTAGCGTGCTGTAAAAGAAACAAAATTTGAGGTAAAACTATGAGATTGAAGATCCTTTTTGTAACCGTAATGATAACTGCTGCTCTGCTGAGCGCTCAAATTATCCGTAAGGGCAGGCCGGAAAGTCCAAGATTCTATAAAGATGATGTCCAGATATTCGGAGAAGAGATCGACGGAAAGGTCACAGCCTACTGGGACAGCACTACAGTCTTCGGGGAATACAACTACTCAAAAGGCTCTTTAGACGGTCTTCAGAAAGAATATTACTCCGACGGAAAACTTTCAGCTGAATGGAATATGAAGAACGGTAAAAGGGTCGGGGAAGGAACGGAATACTACGAGGACGGCAGCGTATCTTTCAAGAGAGAGCTGAACGGAAAGGGCGACGGACTTGGGATCGAATTTTACAAGAACGGCATGAAAAAAAGAGAAAGACTCTACAAGGACGGCGTTCAGGTTCATGTAAGCAGATATAATCATGACATTAAAGGCAACAGGTACGAAAGAAATGCCGATGAACTTTTCATCGAAGCTCAGGAATACGGCGGAATAGGAATGTACGGTCATGCTATACAGTCATACGAAGAACTTCTTGCAAAGTATCCTGATCACGAAAAAGCTCCTGATGTAAAATTTCTTATTGCCTTCACATACCACAACAGCCTTCATGAAGAAGAACTCGCCAAAAAGCATTACGGGGAATTTCTCGAAAAATACCCGGACAGCCCTCTAGCGGTCTCTGCCAAATTCGAAATGGAAAATATTGGTCAGGATATAGAGAAGATGGAAATATTCGGAGGCGAAAAATAATCTGATGGGCGATCTCGAAGACCTTAAAATATTTGAAGAATCAAAAAAGCGCATACTCGACAATGTAAGAAAGAAAATAATCGGTCAGACAGATATAGTCGAAGAGCTTCTTATAGCTATTTTCGCAGGAGGACATGTTCTTCTGACGGGAGTTCCCGGGCTTGCCAAGACTCTGATGATCACAACACTTTCAGAAACGATGGAGCTTAATTTCAAACGGATACAGTTCACGCCTGATCTGATGCCTTCGGATATTATCGGAACAGAGATACTTGAATCGAACAGGACGACAGGAGAAAAAGAACTCAAATTCCTGAAAGGACCTATATTTTCAAATATAATTCTCGCTGACGAGATCAACAGAACCCCGCCCAAGACCCAGTCCGCTCTTCTCCAGGCGATGCAGGAAAAGGAAGTTTCCGTAGGTAATACAACATTTACTCTGGAAGAACCTTTTTTTGTTATGGCTACCCGAAATCCGATAGAGCAGGAAGGAACTTACCCGTTGCCTGAAGCACAGCTGGACAGGTTTCTTTTTAATCTGGTAATGGATTATCCCGACTACGATTCAGAGATAGAAATAGTAGAAAAAACGACTTCGGAAGAGAGTTCAAAAGTTGAAAAAGTGCTTGATGCAGACGATATTATCAAGGCAAGAAATTTTATTCGCAGGATACCGGTAACTAAAGCGATCATAGAATATGCGGTAAACATTGTAAGAGCAACAAGACCGGATGGCGGGACAGCTTCGAAATTCGTAAAAGACTCAGTAAGCTGGGGTGCGGGACCGAGAGCAGGTCAGAATCTGATAATAAGCGCAAAGATCAATGCCGTGTTCAACGGTCGCAAAACTCCTGATTATGAAGATGTCAACAGGGTTGCGAAGCCGGTTTTAAGGCACAGGGTAATTCCGAATTTCAGAGCAGAGGCTGAAGGGATCACTTCAGATATAATCATTGAGAACATTCTTAAAGAAGCAAGATAAAAGCAGATCTTATGCAGAAATTATTGATAAACGGTAAAAGTTTCAGCGAATATATTTCAGAGAATGATCTCAGATCTATAGTTGATAAAACCGTTTCGGAAATTGTTTCGGAGATGAAAGATATCGAAGAACCCGTTATTATCGGAATACTTAACGGTGGAGTTCCTTTCATGAACGAGATAATCTTCAGGATGCCTGAAAATGTTATCATTGATTATGTTAAAGCTGTGAGCTACGGGGACGGAACGATCTCCTCGGGCAAGATCGAACTTCTTCTCGACACGAAGCTTGACCTTAAAGGCAGGACAGTTCTTCTCGTTGATGATATTTCAGATACAGGCAGAACGCTTGAGCATATTGCCGCAAAAATGAAGGAAAAAGGAGCAGCGGCAGTAAAAACAGCCTGTTTATTCTATAAAAAATGTCAGGGAGTAAAAGAACCTGATTTTTACGGGGCGGAGAGCGGAGATGATTTTATCGTGGGTTTCGGACTCGATTATGCCCAGAGAGGCAGAAATATAAAAAGAATTTTAAAACTTGATAAATAAAAAACGGATCGAACCAGATGTCTGAAGACGAAAAAAAAGAAGAAAAGATAGAAGAGCAGAAACAGGATAAAAAGAAAAATCAGGAAACTCCTGAAGAGCAGGCTTTTAAGAATTTAAACAAACTTTTTGATGAAAAGAAGCCGAAGAGACCTGACGGCAAAAGGGGCTTTAAGCAGGATGACGACAGCATGTTCTGGAAAAAAGGCTCGAAAACATTCATGATATGGATGGTCGTTATCGCTTTTGCGCTTCTTCTGATAAATATATTTGATAAAGATACCAAAACCGCCGAGATCGATTACAACGACTTTATCACTTTCATTGACAATATAAAGAAGATAGAGATCACGAATGTTGGGTCAAATGCTGAAATAAACGGCGAATTCAGTTCTCCTCAGCAGATATCAGGTAAAAAGCCCGGCAGTTATACAAAATTTACGCTTATAGTTCCTTCGGTTACTAAAGAAACGGCTGATGAATGGGCTGAAAAAGGCATTAATGTTGAGATGAAAAGAGAGCAGTACGGTTTAACGGATTTTCTCATTTCAATGATACCGTGGGTGCTTTTTATTTTCATTTGGATATATCTGATAAGAAGGATGCAGGGCGGTGGCCAGGGCGGAGCAGGAGGCAAGGGAATTTTTAGTTTCGGAAGAAGCAAGGCCAAACTGTTTGATGCTGCAAAGAACAAGATCACTTTTAAAGATGTGGCAGGCTCTGTCGAGGCAAAGGAAGAGCTTAGCGAAGTTATAGATTTTCTTAAAAATCCCGCTATATTCACACAGATGGGCGCAAAAATTCCGCGCGGTGTTCTGCTGACAGGACCTCCCGGGACAGGAAAAACGCTTCTCGCCAAGGCTGTCGCAGGTGAGGCAGGGGTTCCTTTCTTCAGCATCAGCGGATCGGATTTCGTCGAAATGTTCGTCGGAGTCGGTGCTTCAAGGGTGAGGGATCTGTTCGAACAAAGCAAGAAAAATTCTCCATGTATTCTCTTCATAGACGAACTTGATGCTGTAGGAAGACACAGGGGAACAGGTATCGGAGGCGGCAACGACGAAAGAGAGCAGACTTTAAACCAGCTGCTCGTCGAGATGGACGGGTTCGATACTGAGGACAATGTGATCATTATAGCAGCCACGAACCGTCCCGATGTTCTTGATCCGGCTCTTCTCAGACCCGGAAGGTTCGACAGGCATGTGGTGGTTGACAATCCCGATGTAAGAGCAAGAGAAGAGATACTTAAAGTCCATGCGAAAAAAGTTAAAATTGATATTGATGTCGATCTTTCTATCATTGCAAAAGGAACACCCGGTCTTTCGGGTGCGGATCTTGCGAGCATAATTAACGAAGCAGCACTTTTCGCCGCAAGAAAGAAAAAGAAAAGCGTTGACCTTTCCGATGTGGAGGATGCAAAAGACAAGATCATGATGGGTGTTGAAAGAAAATCAGCAGTCATCAACAAGGAAGAAAAGAAGATGACCGCTTATCATGAAGCCGGACATGTACTAATAGCCAAGATGACTGAAGGAAGCGATCCCGTTCATAAGGTCACTATTATTCCCAGGGGCAGGGCTATGGGTGTAACGCATTATCTTCCGATAGAGGAAAAGCACTCTTACTCCAAGACCTATATATTCAGTAAACTCCTTCATCTTTTCGGAGGAAGAGTAGCCGAAGAACTGATATTCAATGATATAACTACCGGAGCTTCCAACGATATCGAAAGAGCAACCGATATTGCCCGTAAAATGGTCTGTGAATGGGGCATGAGCGACGAGATCGGTCCTATTCATTACGGTGTCAAGAACGATAATCCCTTCCTCGGAAAAGAACTGACCAGGACTTCAAGCATTTCTGAAGAGATCGGTAAAAAGATAGACAACGCTGTTCAGAAGATCATATTCAAAGCTCTGGAAAAAACAAGAGAGGTGCTTAAAGAAAATATCGGCACTCTTCATAAGATCGCTGAAGAACTTCTCGAAAAGGAAACACTCGAAGGAAAGCAGATTGATGAAATAATCAGACTGAACACGAATAAATCCAAGATCAACGGACATGATATAGCAAATGGTTTTTAAGGCACGGGATAAATATTTCGACCTTGCGAAGCGGCCTCTGATAATGGGGATATTAAATGTTACGCCCGATTCATTTTCCGACGGGGGAAAATTCTTAAGCACCGACACAGCTTTAGCCCGATGCAGACAGATGATAGAGGAAGGAGCTGATATTATTGATATCGGCGGAGAATCCTCAAAGCCGGGTTCCGTACCTGTTTCTGAAGAAGAGGAGTTGAAAAGGATCGTTCCTGTTATAAGAGAATTAAGAAAATCATCTGATATCTGTATAAGCGTTGATACCTACAAACCTTCAGTTGCACAAGCTGCTCTCGAAGAAGGTGCAGATATGATCAATTCGATCTGCGGCACATTGAACGACGATAAACTTCTGAGCGTGGTAAAGAAATATTCCGCTGCGATATGTATAATGCACATGAAAGGCACTCCTGAAGACATGCAGAATAACACAGATTACGATGATATTGTAAAAGAAGTGAGCGAAAAGCTTCGGGATTCGGCGCAATATGCTCTTAACTTCGGGATATCCAGGGAAAGCATTGCGATCGATCCGGGCATCGGATTCGGTAAAAGTGTCGGAGGGAACTTAGAGATACTCGGAAATCTGAAAAAATTCAAAGAATCGGGGTTTGTCCTTCTCGTAGGAACATCCAGAAAAAGTTTTATAGCAAAAACATTGGGAAATGATGAAGAGAGCAGGCTCTACGGCACGCTGTCTTCAAATGTTGTTGCATACTGCGGCGGAGCGGAAATTTTTCGGGTTCACGATATAAAGCAGAATAAAAAAGTCCTGGAAATGGCAGCTTTAATTTCTTATAATGAGTGTAACAAAAGGAGTTTTGGAGCAATTTGAAATTCTCGATAATAATATGTGCCTATAACGGCGAAGAAACACTCTTCAGATGTCTTGATGCTTTGAAAAGTATTGATTATCCTAAGGACGATTATGAGATAATTGCCGTTGACAATGCTTCGACCGACCGTACCTTCAGGATACTGACGAGCTATGACATAAGAGTTATCGGGTGCAGAAAATATTCCGAATTCCAGGATGTGATGAACACAGGTGCGGCAAATTCATCGCATGAGCATCTTCTTTTCGTGAATCAGAGAACTGTAGTCAAAAAAAATATATTAAGAAAGATCAGGGAAATAAATTATTCGCCTCTTATTGCAGGCGAGCTTAATATTGACAAATACAGATCGGGACACGATACTCTCGTTTATTTACTGAATTCCAAGATGTACAATCCTCACTTTCCGCAGAAAAAATTCGCAGAACAGCTCTGGATAACTAAAAAGAACTATAACAAGACATATAAGAACAACTCAGTTCTTTTCATAGAGAAGACCCTGTTCTCCAAAGTTTATCAGAGCGGTTTTGACTTCGGCAGCGGGGAAGACGATCTATACAGAAAGGTCATTTTCACACATAAGCAGAAGATACTTTCACATACCGCGATCGATGTCGATCACATTTCTGAATACAGGGCCAAAACGAACAGGGATATAGTTGCGGGTGGTTTCAGGTGGGCTAAGAAGAACCTTTCCAGATTCAATTTATTTTCGTTCACATATTATCTTTTCCATTTTATGGTCATAATGATAGCTGTAATGTATCCTGATATCTCCCTCCTGGTTTTTGCAGGACTTTATATAATATTTCTGATATATCTGTCGGAAAATAAAAAAGATTTCTGGATAGTTTTCAAGACAGCTCCCGGAGAGATGCTGAGGTTCTACAGCGGCACTTTGAAATATATTACCGGAAGAACATGAAGAAATTTACGGCTCTATCCGTTTTCTTTCTTTATCTGTCAATATACCTTATATTTTCAAATCAGCGCATCACAACTTCAATGGATGTTGATGTTATCAGGCATGCGACAGACTGGATAGAATCGGGAAGTTACGGCTCGGAAATGAAATTGTCCGCAGGAGTATCGTTCAGTCCTGAAACCGGAAAATTCTATCCTCAGGAAGGGATCGGGATCGTTGCTCCGGCAGCGGTTTTTGTTTATCTGTCGGATCTTTTAAGCAAAGATTCAGGTTTCGTTCTATTTACTTTTAATCAGGTCTTCTCAGCTCTGTCGGTCATGCTGATGTTTTTGATCCTCGCGGCTTTTCTTTCCGGAAGAAAAGCTTTTTTCTATGCTTCACTTTTCGGTCTTGCGACACCGCTTTTTGTGCACTCAAAATATTTTCTGCCCGAACCATTGACACTTCTGGCAATAACTTTGTCAATTTATTTTCTTGTCCGTTTTAAAAAAGAAAAAAGATCTTTATTTATATTTTTCGCCGGATTGTCGGCATCATATTCGCTCCTGACACGGCCTGATGCTCCACTCTTCGCAGGGATATTCTTTCTTTTGTCATTATACATGATCTTAAGGTCTGAAAAACTACTTTTAGTCAGGAATACAATTTTTCTGATCCTCGGATTCTCTGTTTTCTCGGCAGTATTTGTTATTTCAAATTATCATCGCTACGGATCAATTACCGAAACAGGATATACTCTCGACAGAAATGAAGTAAAGTCTGCACTCGAAAAGAGCATTCCTGCAGCCTATGAAAAAGCGGTAAAGGCTTATCAGGAGGATGAAAGTTCAAGAGAGACTGCAATACTTGTCAGGAAGTTTCAGGATCAGCAGAAATATCTGGAGGAAACGGAGAAAATTCTCTCGGAATACGGTCAGAAGAGCACGGCTTTCTATACAAACGGTTTTATGAATTTTATGCACGGTATTTATCTAATTCTGTTTTCCCCGAACAGATCAGTATTTCTGCTTTCGCCTTTTTTACTTATAATGCTGATTTCTTCTGTCGGGTCCTATAAAAAATTCAAAGTAGAATTCATACTCTCGGGGATCATGATATCGTCATACCTGATACTTTATGCTCTAAGAGCTCCCTTAAGTTACGCGGGTAGCGCTGCATGGGGAATAAGATATATGCTTCCGGTATATCCTGTACTTTTCTTAAGCGCGGTATTGTTTGAAAGGTCAGAGTTTTCAAATAAAGTTAATGTAAAAAGGATATTTTATTCGCTTTGTATAATTTCGGTGATCTTTCAACTGGCAGGATCGGGAGTTAACTATCAGTCTGTCCAGATGCCTTTAGAATATAAATCCAAGCAGATCTTCGGTGAAGAGGATATGACATGGGCTCACGAGTCCAGAAAAAGTATGATGACTGATTTTTCAAGCTCGCTTCTTCTAAACAATACAAGAATTATGCTTGGAAACCTTACACCCGAACAAAAAGCCTACGGTGTTGAATCAGGACCGAATGACTGGTTCTTTCTTCAGGTAATAAAAGGCGAAGGAATGCTTTTGAGAGGGAAGGAACATCTGATAGGAAGTTTCAAATTACTTTTCTTCCTAATTCTCTTGACACTGGGAGGATCGGCTTATTATATTTATGTATCACTTTTTAAACCGGCAGCAAAGAAAATATGAATCAGGGAATTGTTAAAATATTATGGTACAAAGAAGTCGTCAAAAGTGAAATCTTTGATGAGCTTGAAAAGTATTCCGATGAGTTCATCAGACTTCAGGAAAGACTGTTCCCGGAATTCTCAAAGAAGTGGGTCAAAGATTCATTTCATCAGTGGAGCAGGCAGTACGAATACCCTTTCGTTGCAGATGCTTTAAACAGGAATTTTCACGGTCAGGGCAGGATCCTTGATGCCGGTTCAGGAATAACTTTCTTCCCCTACTATTTAAAAGAAAAATTTCCCGATGCGGAGATAGAATGCTGTGATTACGATCCTGCGCTTTCAGACCAGTATTCGAGAGTGAATTCTGAAAAAAATACAGGCGTGAATTATTTTACAGCCGATATTAAAAATATAGAAAGGTCTGAGGGTCATTACTCTTTGATATACTGCATTTCTGTACTTGAACATACTGATGACTATGAAGCTGTCGTAAAAGAGCTTGCTAGGATCACTAAGCCCGGGGGCCATCTCATTCTTACTTTCGACATTTCGATCGACGGTTCAGCCGATATTCCTTTAGAAAAAGCCGTCCGGCTTCTAGGTTCTATAGAAAAATACTACATTCAGGAAGGCGGATCATTCAGCATAAGTCCTGATGAGATAATGAAAAGCGACACTTTGACTACAAAATACATGTGGGATACGAATAGAAAACTGCTTCCCTGGAGATATCCGCGACTTATGTTCTTCAAATCTCTTTCAAAAGGACATATCCCGACATATTTTATCAGGAATCTCGCCTGTTACTGCGGAATATTTAAGAAAAAATAGGAGACTGTCATGGACAAGAAAGTTATAATCGTCGGTGCGGGACCGGGAGGTCTCACAGCCGGTATGCTTCTTGCGTCTAAAGGCTACAAAGTCGATATTTATGAAAAGCAGAATGAAGTCGGAGGAAGGAACTCATTCTTCAGGCTGGGAAACTATATTTTCGATATAGGTCCGACATTTTTCATGATGAAAGATGTTCTCGAAAAAGTATTTGAAAAATCAGGTAAAAAACTTGAAGATTTTGTCGAAGTAGTCAGGCTTGACCCGATGTACCGATTAAAATTTGCCGACGGCAGAGAGCTGTATCCCTCTCCGGACAAGGCTAAAATGAAAGAAACGATGGAAAATTTCTGTCCGGGCAGCTTTGAAGGCTATCTCAGATATCTTGAAAAAGAAAAAGTTAAGTATGACAAACTGCTTCCGTGCCTGTCAATTCCTTACGGCAAAGTAAGCGATTTCTTTTCGATGCATCTTATAAAAGCGATACCTTATCTTGATGCCCACACCAGCCTTTATGGAGTGCTTTCAAGATACTTCGATGATCCGGACACGAGGATAGCTTTCACTTTTCAGGCTAAATATATAGGAATGTCCCCATGGACTGCACCGGGTACTTTCAGCATAATATCATTCATAGAACACGGAGGCGGAGTTTACCATATTACCGGCGGTCTTAATAAACTTTCACACGGAATGGCTGAAGCCTGCAAACAGCTGGGAGGTAATATCCATCTGTCCTCACCTGTTAAAAAGATCATTGTAGAAAACGGGAAGGCTACAGGAGTTGAACTTAACAGCGGAAAGATCGAAAAAGCAGATTATGTAGTCATAAACGAGGATTTTGCTTACGCAATGAAAGAGATCGTACCTGAAAAGGACAGAAAAAAGTGGACAGACGAAAATCTTATGTCGAAGGGTTATTCATGTTCGACCTTCATGCTTTACCTCGGAGTAAAGAAAGAATACAAAAACATCGCGCACCACAGTATAATTTTTGCGAAAGATTACAAGAAGAATGTTGATGAGATAACCGAAGAAATGAAGCTATCTGAGGATTTTTCATTCTATGTCCAGAACGCTTCAGTCACCGATAAAATCTTAGCGCCCGAAGGAAAAAGCGCGGTCTATGTACTCGTTCCTGTGCCGAACAATAAAAGCGGCATCGACTGGGAAGGAGAGAAAATGGTCTTGAGAGATAAGATCATAGAAGCGCTGGAAACGAGAGGCGGCTATGAAGGACTTAAAGATAATATCGAAGAGGAAAAGATCATAACGCCGGCCGACTGGGAGAACAGTCACTCTGTTTATCTCGGAGCTACATTCAATCTAGCCCACAATGTGGGACAGATGCTGTACTTCAGGCCGCACAACGAATTCGAAGAATTCAAGAACTGCTATCTTGTCGGCGGCGGAACACACCCGGGCAGCGGGCTGCCCACAATATATGAGTCAGGCAGGATATCAGCTGAGCTTATAATGAAGAAAGACGGCATTAAGCTGTAATGACTACAGAGTTTATTGTAAATAAAGATATCTACACAAAGGTAATTCAGGAAAAGATCCCGTCAGCACGAAGATTCCTATGGCTCGGAACAAGCGACCTGAAAGATCTTTATGTCAAAAAAGGATCAAAGATGGTGCCTTTCTTAGAAATACTCAGCGATCTGATAAAGAAAGGTGTTGAAATCAGGCTTATACATGCAAAAGAACCGGGAGAAGCATTCAGGAATGATTTCGACAAATACCCCGGTCTGATAAAAGGAATAGAAAGAATGCTGTGTCCGAGAGTGCATTTCAAGACCGTTGTAGTTGACGGAGTTTTCGCCTATACAGGAAGCGCGAACCTGACAGGGGCGGGAATGGGGGCAAAAAGCGACAACAGGCGCAATTTTGAGAATGGGATTATTACCGATGATCCCAAACTTGTAGCTCAGATAATGGGTCAGTACGACAGCGTCTGGATGGGCGCGAACTGCAAAAAATGTGACCGCAAACAATTCTGCATGGAGCGGATTTAGTTCCAATAGAAATTTTTACATAGGGATAGTCATGAACATTTTCACATTTCTTAAGCTCATACGGATGATATACGGGAATAAGCCGGATATTGAGAAAATCCAGAAAATGGGACTTCTCGCGGTCAAGATCGGTCAGGTTCACGCGCTCAGGATAGATTTCTTAGACGAAAAAACCTGTATCGAACTTTCAAAATTATACCGCGCCAATACTCCGATCAAAACCGAAGATGCCTTAAAAAATATTGACCGCTCTAAATTTTCGCAGATTGACGAAAAGCCCATAGCTACAGCTTCTGTCGGTCAGGTTTATCGTGCTAAACTTATATCGGGCGAAGATGTCGTGATCAAGATTATAAAGTCGGATTTTAAGAAAAAATTTGAAAAGGATGTTAAAGCTGTAAAAAGTCTGTTCAAATTCGTAATATTTTTCTATCCGAAACTTGGCAGAGTTTTTGATCCGATAGGTATTCTTGAGCATATCGAGGAATACACGCTAAGGGAGCTTGATCTTAGAAACGAAATGGAAGGACAGGACATTCTGCGCACGATCTTTGAAGAAAACAAAGGTAAATACGACCTTTCGATGATGTCATTCCCGAAGATATATAAAGAACTGAGTTCCGAAAATATCATGGTCTCGGAATACATTCCGGGCAAGACCTTTGACGAGATACTAGACACTGATATGAAATACGAAGACCTTCTTCTACTTTTCAAACTTCACGGCTTTTTCATGTTCAATATAGGCACATTTCACGGCGACATTCACCCCGGCAACCTCATGGTCTGCTGCGGAAAGATATACTTCGTTGATACAGGTGCGATCGGCTATGTGAGCAAAAATCTAAGTCACGGTCTCTTAAATTTCTTCGATGCACTTTCACAATATGACTATGATATGTGTGCTCAAAGACTTAACGAAATGGCGGAAACTTCCATATCGGGTGATAAATTCGAAAAATTCAGAAAGAAATTCAATGTACTTTATGCGGATTTCAAGGGAAAAAGCGTTAAGGAAGTTTCTCTGACAAAAAAAATGATGGAAACCATCAAGCTCGGCGTGAACTGCGGAATGGGCTTTGAAAAAGGAATGTTCTCGATCATCAAAAGTCTTATGTTTTTAGACGGAATGGTGCTCAGGTGCAAGCCTGACGCAGTACTTCTTGAAGATATGAGACAGTTCGTAGCTGAATTCAAAAAAGCGGAGGTCAAATGAATAAAAGAGCAATCACAGGTCTGATCCTCGGTGCAGTACTTGGTATAT
>JAFGUL010000109.1 GCA_016938535.1 Candidatus Delongbacteria bacterium | reverse complement strand
GATGATGAACAAACTGCTTTGAGCCTTATTGAGAACGCAATTAATTTTGCTGAATCAGCAGATGAACCTGTTATTTTAATGAAAGCTCATTTTGCAAAAGCCGAGATATTTTACAACACAGGAAGATACCGTGAAGCGGGAGAGGGTTACAAGAACTCTCTGAAGCTGGCGGAAAGTGTCGGCGATAAAGAATATCTTTTTAAAAACTGTAAAGATCTCGGAGGAGTTTTCTACTATCTTTCAGATTTCAAAACAGCATCAATATTTTTTTATAAAGCTCTTGATATTGCAGATAATTTGCAGGATGAAGTTAAGCAAGCTGATATTCTAAGCAACCTCGGAAGTATCCGTGACGAAATGAAAGATTATGATAAGGCCATTGAATTTTATAATCGAGCTCTTGAAATTTACACCAAGAATAATATTGAGCTGGAGACAGCTAAAGTTTTCAATAATATCGCAATTACCCTGAATAATAAGAAAGATCGTGTCCCTGCGCTGTCAATGTTTGAAAAAGCTCTGGATATTTATATTAAACACGGTAAAGACCATAATCGCGCAATTATTTTAAACAACATGGGCTCGATCTATATAGAGTTGGGATATATAAACAAAGCCATTAGTTCACTTAACTCTTCGGAAAAGATATTTAAGACTAAATCTGATAATTTCGGTCTTGCTCTTAATGAGCATAATTATGGAAGAGCATATTCAGTGAAGCAGGATTACGGTAAAGCAGAATATTACTTGAATTCGAGTAATAAAAGAGCTGAAGAAATGGGGGTTCCATTTATACTAAGAGATAACTTTAGGGAATTGGCTAAACTGGATTCTTCGAGGTCCAGATTCAAAAGTGCATATAATAACTACCGCAAGTTCGTTGAGATCAATGAAGAAATCCTGAAAGAGGAAAACCGCAGAGAGATAGAAGATGTAACAGCAAAATACGAACTTGCTCAAAAGGAAAAGCAGAATTTTTCACTCATCAGGGACAACGAAATAAAACGGCTCGAGCTTGACAAGCAGAAACAGATCAATAATTTCTTCATTATTCTTTTCGCACTTCTGATAGGTATTTCATATTTCGCCTACCGTTCTTACATGCTCAAATCTAAAAATGAGCAGCTCCTGAGAGAATATACAGAGGAGATCGATAATTTTAATAAAAAGCTTCTTGATGAAATAGAAAAATCCAAAAAAGAGCTTAATGAATCGAATGACAGGCTTGTCAAAGCGGAAAAGGAAGCTGCAAGGATGGATAAGCTTGCTTCTCTCGGAACAATGGTCGCAGGGATCACCCATGAGATCAAGAATCCGACCCAGGTAATTAAGCTTTCAATGGATACTATCAGACTTTCACTGAATGATCTGGCGGTTTTTATTTACGGACTCATCAAGCTCTGCAAGTCACGGAAAGGCAGTCCGGAAGAGATCAAAAAGCTGATTGAGAAACATAAGGTAAAAAAATTATTCAATGACATCAAACATCTTGTCATAAGCAATCAGAAATCGGTTGAGCTTATTGATAATGTGGTTTCAAGCACGACCAAGATAAGCAGGTTCAACAGGGAAACAAATGACAACTCGATAAATGAGATCATTCAGGATGTACTAGTGATTATTAAGAACAGTATCAAGTACAGTGCTGAGATCAAAGTTGAAACACCGGATGAACCTGTGACACTAAAATGCAACTATCAGGAGATGGCCCAGATACTCATCAACCTTCTGACGAACGCGAGAGACGCCATTGAGGCAAAAGAAGATTTCACAGGCGAGGGGATCATCACTATAGGTGCGGGAAAAGAAGATGAAAGTGTTTATCTTGAAGTTTCAGACAACGGTATCGGAATGTCTGCTGAACAGAAAGACAAGGCATTTGAGCAGTTCTACTCAACAAAAACAAATGGTAACGGTCAGGGTCTCGGACTTTACATAGTTAAGACTATTACAGATACCTACGGCGGTACAATTTCAATAGATTCTGAAGAAGGTTCGGGTACGAAATTCAGGATCAGTTTTCCATTAAATAATCCAAACGGAGAAGAGAATAATGAACAAAGAGATTAATTTCCCGAAAGGGTTCTTTGAAAAGAACAGGAAAAAACTGGCTGAAAAACTTGAAGACGGAAGCGTGGCATTTATACTATCATCGCTGGATAAGATCAAAAACAGAGATACATTTTACAGGTTCAAGCAGGACAGTAATTATTTTTATTTGACAGGACTGGAATTAAAAAGATCGGTTCTAGCCATCTATAAGCATAACGGAAAGATTTACGAAGCGCTTTTCAGAAAGGTGCTCGATCCGACTCTGGAGAAATGGGTCGGCAAGAATGTTCCCGAAGAGACTATAAAAGAAGTATCGGGTATAACTGATCTGAGAGATATAAGAGATCTTGATGATTTTTACAGATCAGTTTTTGTAACTATGGGTATCGAAAAGGTTTATCTCTACAACGAATTCGTAGCTGACCTTGCTGTACCCAGTTATACTCAGGTATTCGGTTCCAATCTGAGCAGAAAATTCAATTTCGTCAAAATGAGTCCTATAAATCCGCTTATTGACAGCTTAAGGATAAAGAAACAGGAAGCTGAGATCAGGATGATCAAAAGAGCTGTGGAAATTACAGGATACGGGATCAATGATCTTCTAAGACAGGTAAAACCGGGCATAAGCGAGAATGAGTGCGAGGGTATTTTACTCTACAACTACCTCAAGTACGGCTCTATTCAGCCTGCATTTTTAACAATATCAGCTTCCGGAGCAAATGCCACTGTACTTCACTATGAGGACAATAATAAAAAAACATCAAAGGGTGATCTGATCCTTCTTGACACCGGTGCAGAGTATAAAAATTACGCATCAGACATTTCGAGGACTATTCCTGTAAGCGGAAAATTTACTGCAGAGCAAAAGAAATTCTACGAACTTGTATTAAAAGCAATGAAGAAAACAATGAAGGCCGCAAAACCGGGCATTAAAACATCAGAGCTTCAGGAGATTACAAAAGAAGTGCTTTTTAAAGGCCTTTACGATATGAAAATGGTAAAAGAAAAGAAAGACCTGATGAATTACTACTATCACGGAGTAAGCCACTTTATGGGTCTTGACACGCATGATGTGGGAAATAATGCCGAAGGCATACCCGTAAACAGCGTCATCACAGTGGAACCGGGTCTTTACATTGCGGAAAAGAACATTGGTATCAGGCTTGAGAATGATGTCCTGATAACATCTAAGGGAAGCGAGAATCTTTCATCTCATATCCCGATCGAAATTGACGAGATTGAAGAAATTATGAGTAAGAGAAAATAGTATGTATTCAAAAAAATATCTTGAACATTTTGCAGCGCCGAAAAATATCGGAACAATTGAAGATGCCGATGCTTCGTGCAAAGTAGTCAACACCGAAGGCGGATGTTTCGACACTGTAGATGTTTTTGTCAAAACCAAAGAAAGCAAAGTCGATCAGTTCAAGTATAAGCTTAAGGCATGTTCGGGAACCATTACTGTTTTCTCGCTTCTCAGTGAGTTAATCAAAGATAAACCTGTCACCGAGATCGATTCGATAACTTTCGAACTTATGAACGATGAACTCGGAGGGTTACCGGAAAAGAAACACCACAGTCTAAGGATGGCTATCGAAGCACTTTCGAAGATTAAAGAACAATTAACAAAATAAAATAAGGACAGAAAGATGAAGATCACAAAAGACATGTCAATAACCGAAATAATTCAGGTCTATCCGCAGACCCACGAAGTTTTCAGAAAATTCAACCTCGGATGCATAGGCTGTGTTGCAGCAAGCTTTGAAACTCTCGAAGACGGACTCATAGCTCACGGTATTAATGTGGACGAGTTCTTAATAGAGATCAATTCGGTAGTTGGAGAATAGTTAAAAAGCCCTGAGTCCGATAATTATTATCTGTATCTCTTTTTCAGGCGAAGTAGCGACATCGAATCTCATATTCAAGCCTTTATAATCGTAAAGGAGTCCTGCACCGTAACCGAACTTTGTGTTTTTAATAGAAAGGTCTTCTACTTCATCGAACACATCCCCGACGGAAGCAAAAATACAGGATGATATTTTCTTGTAAATGCGGATATCATACTGGGTCTGGATCGAGATCATATTGCGGTCGAGAAATCTTTTTTCAGGGTAACCTCTCATGACTGATGATCCGCCGATATATGATAATTTTTCGGGATGAGGATCGCCGGTTGTAATTCTCGCTGACAGCAGCGTGTTAACTGCAGACTCTCTTATTGATCTGAAATAGGCCGTTTCCGTATCGAGAACGGAAAAACCGTCAATATTACCGAATGCAGAAGGGTAATAAAGATATAATGACCTGAAATAGAAACCGTCCCTGAAGAATTTTCTTGTAACACTGCTGAATTTTAAAGATGCTCCGATCCCGTTCGTAAAATGAGTGACCTCATCTGAATAAGCAACTGACATTATGTCCGTATATTTGCCGTTTTGTTCAGGTTTGTGAACAAAATTGTTTATTACGCCTGAGATGACTGTATTTTCGTTTAATTTTCTTCCTGCCTCTATTCTGTTATCGATCTGGAAATAGCTGTATTTTATCTTATCGTCAAGTGAGGTTCTGTTCCCTGTTCCGTAAACTTCAGAGAAATAATCCTTTATCTTAATAGTATTATGAAAAACTGTTTTTCCTAATTTCTTATCCGTTATTCCGAGGAACATGAACTGATTATTGAGCGTGTAAACTGCATTGCCGAATATCATATCCTCTTGATCGAATTTATACTGTGCGAAGATACCGAAAGCAAAACTCGTATCGCTCGTATAATAGGCGAAAGGTAGAATTATGAACCTGTTCTCTTTTTCGAACGTTTCAACTACTTCCTGTCCGTTTAAAAACGGGCACATCAAGGCAAAGAGTATGAATGCTGAAAATAATCTCATAATTTCTCAAATTTATATTGTAATATATCTTATTTGTTTAAAAAAATCAAAAAATAAAAAAGGGGCTTTTGAATTAAGCCCCTCTGCGAATAAATGTATCGCGGTGATCTATTTAATAGTCTCTGATTCGGGAAGTCCGTACTCTTCGACCATTTTTATATCCATATGCTCTAGTGCGTCAAGTATAGGATTGTAAATTCCGGGAAGTACAGGAATGTGAACGCCTTTTTCTGAAATTTCTCCGTCAAGGATCATTTTAACGCCTACCGCAGCCGGAAGAGCCACGGTTCTCGCGATCGAAGTGTCAGTTTCCTGAGTGCCGAAGTCGAGCATTCTTGATTTTATTACTTCTTTTGTTCCGTCCGGGTAAGAGGCAAGGAAAGTATGCTGCATAACGACCATGTCCCTTTCAGTTTCTCCGACCATCATTTTTGATATCATAAGATCGGCAACTACTTCAAAAGGAGAGTCTTCAGTTCTGTTG
>JAFGUL010000108.1 GCA_016938535.1 Candidatus Delongbacteria bacterium | reverse complement strand
GGATCGGCGATAAGCTTCAGAATATCCGGCTACAGAAAGATCAGCGGGATAACGCCAAAGGAAGCGGGCGAAGATTTTTACTTAGTGAACAGGATGAGAAAGGCAGGAGATGTTCTGATATGGAACGACGAGACCGTTTATCCCTCTTCCCGCGAGTCCGATAGAGTTCCGTTCGGGACGGGTCCCGCTGTGACAAAAGGGCTCGCCGGCGACTGGGAAAGCTATCCGTTTTACGACAGTGAAGCTTTCAGCCGGATCGGGGAGACCTGCAGGCTGTTCCCCGAGCTTTTCAAGCATGATGTTGAGACTCCCGTTGATGAATTCATTTCAGACTGCTTCAGAGAAAATATATGGGAACCTCTGCGTAAGAACTTCAAGACTGAAAAGCTCTTTATCCGCGCCTGTAACGAAAAGATCGACGGTTTGCGCATACTTCAGATACTCAGGTTTTATCAGAAAGGGAACAGCCTCAAGAATTTCATCAGATTCAGCAATGCTGAAATGGATCTCGGTCTCAGCGAAGATTTTTCGTTCGAAAAATCTTCAATCGAAGAACTGCAAAAGATCAGGAACGCTTATTTTGAGCACGAGATGGAGCTGAGGAAAGAAAATGATTCTTACTTGTAAATCATACATATTTTGCGTATTTTACCCTTTAGGATGAGGGAGAAATTATGATCTGGAACGAAAAGAGAACGAGAATGACTGTTATTCTGCTGCTGGGGCTGGGTGTTTTCCTTCGTTTTTATTTTTATTTCGGACATGTTTATTCGGATGACGCTTATTATAATTATCTTGCCTACACTTTCTACAAAGGGAATTTCGGTGCTGATTACCTTGGATATCCCATCTGTTTTGTAAGAATGGGCCAGACCTGGCTGACAGCTTTTGCTTTTTGGCTTTTCGGTACGAATGAAGCAGCAACGACTGTTTTCCCGATGATCTTTTCGATATTCAACATGGTTCTGGCTTATAAACTGACCAAAATTATTACTAAATCGGAAATAAATTCAGTTCTCGTACTGCTTTTCACTGTATTTTATCCTACCGAGATACTATTTGCATCAATTGCATTCACCGATCTTTTTTCGACAGTTTTCATTCATTCCGGAATTCTGCTCCTCTTCATAGCCGACAGGGATAAAAAATTATGGTATTCGGTCATAGCAGGAGTTTTATTCTTTGTGTCGGTACTGTTCAAAATAAATGTATTCTATACTTCAATATTACTCAGCGGTCTGATCCTTTATCAGCTTTATTCGAGAAAGGTTTTCAACAAATATATTTTTACTTCGCTTGCGGTGCTTGGAGCAGGAATGATCTTTGAGGGAGTTATCTATTACTTCATCAACGGGGATTTTTTTTACAGGCTTACTGCGATGAGTTCAATGAGTACTTTCAGCGCACACGATTTTGTGAATCAGGGGGATCTTCCGGACATTATAGAAAACATCAAGGCGGTATTATTAAGAAGAACAATGGTGTTTATACCACTGCTCGCAGTTATTCAGATGATACTTCACAGAAAAAAAAGAAAGAACAGACTCGTTGTTTACTGGTTTTCCGGCCTTGTTTTACTTTATCTGTTCTTTACCATGACTTTTACTGAATATAAACCGATGCCTTTAAGATTTACATGGTATCTGTTTCCGCTTTTCCTTCCTTCGATGATGCTTGCCTCTAAACTTCTGAGCGAGATGAAGAAAGGCTGGATGTTTTTCTGTGTATTTATTTATATCACAGCAGCATTGTATTACACTGATCACTTCCGCGGATATTTTAATATGGATGAAATTTCTGATTTCAACAATTTCCTTAGAGATAAAGAAGAACGAGTCATATATACAGACCACTTCACAAAATACAGTATTGATCTGATCGACGGGCACAAAGAACCTTCCCGCACAGTCAGGCTGAGCTTTGAAGAAGAGAGTTGTGTTCCTGCCGGATCTCTGATCGCTGTTCATACCGGTCACACGAGCGAGCTTGCAAAGCAGGGATTTGTTTACCCTGATGAAAGCTCATTCATAAGTGATGAATTTGAAGAATTAAAAAGATTCGGTCCGTTTATAATTTATGAAAAAAAGTAGATTAATTACGGTATTATTGCTTGACTTTAATTTGTAATATCATTATAATTTAGTGTTATTCAAATGATTCTTAAAATAAATCCCCAAAATCAGGTTTACACCATGGAATTACCGGAAAATAAGAAAATTATTCAATTGGCTAAAGAAGTATTTGAGATCGAGATCGGTGCTCTGCAGAAGGTATCGTCCAACATTGACGAAAATTTTGTAAAAGCCATCATATCCATTCTCGAATGCAAAGGCAAAGTCATAGTCACAGGCATGGGAAAATCAGGCATTATCGGAAGGAAGATAGCTGCTACGCTTTGTTCTACAGGCACACTCGCTATATACATGCACCCGGCGGAAGGACTTCACGGCGATCTCGGAGTTGTTGAAGAAAAAGATATCGTTATCATGATAGGAAAGAGCGGAGAGTCGGATGAGATCCTCTCAATGCTTCCCGTTCTCAAAAAAATAGGCTCTACTGTCATAGCGATAACCGGCAACACAGACTCTACACTGGCTAAGAATTCCCATGTGGTTTTGAACTCCCATATTGATAAGGAAGCGTGCAGTTTGAATCTTGCGCCTACATCAAGCACAACGGCGGCACTTGTGATAGGCGATGCAATTTCTACAGTTCTTTCGAAGCTAAAAGATTTCAAAGAAGAGGATTTTGCGCTTTATCATCCCGGAGGAACACTCGGAAAAAGACTTCTGTTAAAGGTTTCGGATTTTGTCCATTCTCTCGAAGAAGTCGCGGTCTGTGGAAGGGAAACAAAATTCAGAGATATTCTTATTAAAATGAGCGAAAGAAATCTCGGTGCGGCGCTAATTGTTGAAAATTCAAAACTTCTCGGGATCATAAGCGACGGTGACATCAAAAGGATACTGACAAAGAACAGTGATCTCGACAAACTTCAGGCAGATGAGATAATGACACCGAACCCCAAAACTATAGACTATTACACACTTGCATACGAGGCACTTAAAGTAATGAAATCGAGCGGAAGTTTCAGTGTTATGCCTGTTATCAGAGATAATGAGCCAGCAGGACTTATAAAACTTCACGACCTTTTAAAAACCGGCCTTTAAAGAAATTATTGTAACATGAAAAAAACCAAGCCAGACACATTGACCCCTATGATGAAACAATACCAGGAAATTAAAAGCAGAAATCCCGATCATATTCTGTTTTACAGGCTGGGTGATTTTTACGAGATGTTCTTCGATGATGCCAGAACTGCGAGCAAGGTTCTGAATCTTACGCTTACCACACGCGGAAAACATATGGGAACAGAGATTCCTCTTGCGGGGTTTCCTCATCATCAGATAGACAATTATATGGCTAAAATGATAAAAGCGGGCTACAAAGTCGCTGTTTGCGATCAGACGGAGAATCCCAAGTACGCTAAAGGTATTGTCAAGAGAGATGTAACAGAGATCGTCACTGCCGGTACCGCTATGTCTGAAAATATTATCGATTCAGGTCGGAACAATTACATTTGTGCAATAAGCACTTCTAAAAAGAACGGATACGGTTTTGCGGCGACAGATATTTCAACCGGTGAGTTTGTAGCTTACGATACTCCAAGTCCTGCCGTACTGAAAGAGATGATCATGTTGTTCAATCCGTCTGAGCTTCTTTACGACAGTGGGACAGACAAGAAAATAATTCCCGAGACCGTTACTAAAACTGAGGTCGGTGATAATTCTTTTGATCCTTCGGCAGGATCAGAAATAATAAAGAGACATTTTAAATTAAGTTCGGTTTCTTCTCTCGGTTTTTCCGGCGATGAAATATCATTAGCCTGTGCGGGCGTACTGATCGAATATCTCGGTCAGAATCTCAAATACGGATTTTCACATCTCGAAAAACTTAAGAAGTACGACGATAAAAATGTTTGCTCAATAGATTTCAGGACAAGAAGAAATCTCGAAATACTTGAACCGGTAAATTCTTTCGGGAATAAAAACGCCACGCTGTATTCGGTAATGAACAGGACCAATACTCCGATGGGTGCAAGGCTTTTAAGAAAATGGCTCGTCCAGCCTGTCAGAGATAAAGAAGAGATCAACAGAAGGCTCGGGATAACTGAGATCTTTGTGCTTGAAAGTGGTTCCAGAAAGATCATCGGCAGGCTTTTATCTGAAATCGGAGATATCGAAAGGCTTGGCGGAAAGATAAGTGCAAAGAGAATAAGGCCTGACGAATTTATAAGGCTGAAAAGATCGTTAATGATAGTTCCTGATCTGATAAAAGAGCTTGACAGGATCGATTGCGTTGAACTTAAGGATATCAAAGATTCTTTCGCTGATGTTTCAGAATGCGTGGATTTTATAAAGAATTCGATAATTGAATCCGAAAGTCTCAATGTTAAGGGAAAGAGATTCATAAAAAAAGGTTACTCGGCTGAGCTTGACGAACTTTACAATATTACCTCTCACGGCAAAGATATGGTGATCGCACTGTCTGAAAAGGTCAGAAAGGAGCTTAACATTCCCGGTCTCAAGATCGGCTTCAACAGGGTTTTCGGATATTATTTTGAGACTACCAAGAAGTATTCGGATATGATACCTGAAAATTACATAAGAAAACAGACGCTTGTCAATTCGGAAAGATTTATTAATGCGGAACTCAAAGAGCTCGAGGAAAAGATCCTCAACGCCGATGAAAGAATCGAAGATCTCGCGGCTTATCTGTATGAAGAGATAAAGGAAAAAGCCGGAGCTTACAGCGGCATGTTGAAAGTGAATTCTCCGGTAATTGCATATCTTGACTGCCTGTGTTCTTATGCTGATATCGCTGAGTCGGAAAGATTTGTAAGACCGGAATTTTCAGATAAAAAAGACATGATCATCAAAAACGGAAGGCATCCGGTTGTTGAAAAGAACCTGAGTGCCGGTGAAGATTACATTCCCAACGATCTTGTGATCACCGAAGATAAGAACATCCTTATTATCACCGGCCCGAACATGTCGGGAAAATCGACCTACCTGAGGCAAACGGCGATAATAGTGCTCCTTGCTCAGGCAGGAAGCTTCGTGCCAGCCGAGTCTGCCAAGATCGGAATGGCCGACAAGATATTCACAAGGGTCGGGGCATCTGACAACCTCAGCGGTGGAGAAAGTACTTTTCTTGTCGAGATGAACGAGACGGCAAATATACTGAACAACGCGACCCCGGACAGCCTCATAATCTTTGACGAAGTTGGCAGAGGAACCGCCACTTTTGACGGTCTGAGCCTGGCCTGGTCTATCGTTGAATACATTCACGATCAGCCTGAACTTTCATCGAGAACCCTTTTCGCTACACATTATCACGAACTCACTGAAATAGACAGGATCTGTCCCCGCGTAAAGAACTGTCACGCAAGCGTGACAGAGCACAAGGACGAGATCATTTTCATGCGTAAGATCATAGAAGGCGCTGCCGATCACAGTTACGGTATCTATGTAGCAAAACTGGCCGGTATCCCGCAAAAAATTCTGAAAAGAGCGGAAGTAATACTTAGAAACCTTGAGGAAAATGAGCTCACGCCCGATGCAAAACCTGTGATAGCAAAGGACAAGGAAAAAAAGATCGTTCCCGAACAGCTAAGTCTTTTTTCTGCCGAGAACGATCAGCTTAGAGAGAGTTTGAGAGAACTGAATATCGACACTATTACTCCCATTCAGGCACTGCTCAAGCTTGAAGAATTGAAGAGAAATCTATAAATTTCACATAAAAGAGGTAATCAAATGACCAAGAGATCCAAAACAAAATATATTTTCGTAACCGGCGGAGTGGTTTCAGCTCTCGGAAAAGGAATTGCGGCCGCAAGTATAGGACTGCTCCTTAAACAAAGAGGCCTGAATGTTTCAATTCTCAAGCTTGATCCATATCTGAATCTCGACCCTGGAACGATGTCGCCGTTCCAGCACGGCGAGGTTTTCGTGACAGAGGACGGCGCAGAAACTGATCTTGATCTGGGCCATTACGAAAGATTTATCGATGTAAATATGTCAAAGCTGAACAACGCTACTGCGGGCCAGATTTACGAATCTGTTCTTTCGAAAGAAAGGCGCGGTGATTATTTGGGCGGAACGGTTCAGGTAATTCCTCATGTAACCAATGAGATCAAAGACAGGATAAGCGAGGTTGCTAAAGTCAACAAGCTGGATGTTCTCATAATCGAGATCGGGGGTACGGTCGGAGATATCGAAAGTCTTCCATTTATTGAAGCTATAAGACAGTTCAAGTTCGATGTGGGAGTCAATAACACTATTTATATTCACCTGACATATGTTCCTTACATAGCGGCGGCAGGGGAGATCAAAACCAAGCCTACACAGCATTCGGTCAAGAAACTTCTCGAGCTCGGTATTCAGCCCGATATTCTGATCGCAAGGACTGAGCAGACCATATCGAAGAGCGCGAAAGAAAAGATAGCACTATTCTGCAATGTGGACAAAAAAGCCGTGATCGAGGCTAAGGACCAGTCAACGATCTATCAGGTCCCTCTTGAATTCTCAGGATATAAGCTTGACGAACTTATTTGCGAAAAACTTCATCTCCAGACCGCAGAATCGGACCTGGAAGAATGGAAAAAGCAGGTAAAATACATTAAGACTCCCGTTCATAGTGTAAAAATAGCTATAGTCGGAAAATATGTCGGATTAAAAGATTCATACAAGAGTATAATTGAGGCATTCATTCACGCGGGCAGCGATAATAAAGCCAAAGTCGATCTGAAGTGGGTGAACAGCGAGGATGTTGAGCACAACGGTCCTGAAGACATTCTTTCGGATGTTTCCGGAATCCTGGTGCCCGGCGGCTTCGGAGACAGAGGAATAGAAGGGAAGCTTCTTGCTGTCAAGTACGCAAGGGAGAAGAAAATTCCCTTCTTCGGGATATGTCTCGGAATGCAGTGTGCGGTTATCGAATATGCGAGAAATGTCGGGGGAATGAAGAACGCCAACTCGACCGAATTCGCAAGAAAGCTCAAGTATCCTGTGATCGATCTGATGTCCAACCAGAAAAAGGTTAAAAATAAGGGCGGTACAATGAGACTGGGTGCATTTGACTGCGAGATCCAGGCAGGAACAAAAATGCATGAAGCTTACGGCTCGACCGAAATATCCGAAAGGCACAGGCACAGGTTTGAAGTCAATAACGAATATATTAGCATGCTTGAGGACTGCGGGATAGTACTTGCAGGAAAAAATAACGAACTGAATCTTGTTGAAGCTATTGAGCTTCAGGATCATCCGTGGTTCGTAGGTGTTCAGTATCATCCTGAATTAAAATCTAGGCTGACCAAGACACATCCTCTGTTCAAAGATTTTGTAAAAGCGGCTTTAAACTATCAAAAGTAGGCTGATGACCGACACTAATATTCAATACCTTTTCGACAGAGGCATGTTCGGAATGAAGATGGGACTTGAAAATATCAGGAAACTTCTCGAATTCCTTAACATCGATCACACAGGCATTAAGACTATTCATATCGCAGGTACGAACGGAAAAGGCTCAACCGCAAATATGCTTTCTCAGATGCTGATCTCATGCGGATACAAAACAGGTCTTTTCACTTCCCCTCACCTTCAGAGATTTAACGAGAGGATCAGGATAAACGGAGTTGATATACCAGATGATGAACTTTCGGAATATATAAGCTCATTCAAAGAGGGGATAGAAAAGTTCAACTGTACTTTTTTTGAGGCTAATACAGCTATTGCGTTAAAGTATTTTGTTGACCATAAAGTTGATATTGCAGTTATAGAAGCAGGTCTGGGAGGCAGGCTGGACTCAACCAACATTCTGAATCCTCTGATCTCCGCAGTTACAGGAATAGATTACGATCATCAGAAGCATCTGGGAAGTTCAATTATTCAGATAGCGAGAGAAAAAGCTGGGATAATCAAGCCCGGAACTGATATTGTTTTGAACACGAGAAAAAGACCGGTGGTAAAATATTTTTCATCTGCCGCAAGAAAAAAAGGATCAAGGCTGATTCCCGTTAAAAATAATACTGCCGTATTTCGTAAGGGTCATGAAGGACAGAAAGTAAAATTCTTTATCGGGCAGGTCGCGGTCGAAGCTGATTTTAAGCTCAATGGCACTTATCAGAAGGACAATTTAAGAACGGCCTTAACAGTAATAAAAAGACTTTCAAAAAATATCAAACTCGATCCTCTTAAAATAAAAGAAGCCGTTGAAAATCTGAAGATCAAAGCAAGAATGGAAAAAATATCCCAAGATCCTTTAATAATCCTCGATGCAGCGCACAATAGCGAGGGTCTGTCATTTTTGAAGAAAGTGATCTCAGATCATAACAAAGGCACCGTTCATCTTATTACCGGAATAGTGAAGGATAAAGATTACGAGAACAGTCTGAGAATGATCCTTAACTTCGATTCTGAAATATATTTTTCTCAGGCTTCGAACAGCCGTATGCTTGATTGCGAGACAGTTAAAAATTCCAGATTAGTAAACAGTGTAAAAAATATAAATTTTTTTAAATCCCCGTCAGAGGCTTTTGAAGAAGCGGTCATAAACTACAGAAAAGGCGATATGATCCTGGTTTCGGGATCACATTTCATTATCGGGGATTTTTTAGACGGGCTGAATAATAAATTAAAATAGGACAAAGAAATGGAAGATCTTCAGAAAATGGATTTGAAGACCCTTAAAAGTAAAACTGTAAGGGAACTGACAGAAATAGCCATCAAACTAGGCATCGAGGATTATGCGACGCTTCTTAAACAGGAATTGATCTTTAAGATCCTTGAAGGGAACAATCTGGAGGACGAGACACTTGAAGGCGACGGTCTTCTTGAGATCATAGCTCTTGACAAGGATAACAAGTACGGGTTCTTAAGATCTCCGAACACGAATTACCAGCAGGGAAAGAACGACATCTATGTTTCTCCGGCTCAGATAAAGAAGTTCGGCCTGCGCACGGGTCATTTTGTAAGCGGACAGATCAGAGCGCCGAAGGAAGGCGAAAAATATTTTGCTCTAACCAAGGTCGAAAGCGTGAACGATGCAAATCCCGAAGTGATCAAGAAGATAATAATGTTCGAGAACCTGACCCCGCTTCATCCGAACGACAGATTTAAGCTCGAGAACAGAATATTCGGTGTAGAGAACGAAACTCTGAGAATACTCGACCTGTTCGCACCCGTAGGTAAAGGACAGAGAGCGCTTATAGTTTCTCCGCCGAAGGCGGGCAAGACTACCATAATGAGGCAGATCGCGAACGCGATCGCAGAGAACCATCCTGATGCGAAGATCATGATGCTGCTGGTAGATGAGAGACCTGAAGAGGTCACGGAGATGCAGAGAAGCATAAAAGGCGAAGTTATCAGCTCGACTTTCGACGAGAAGCCGGAAAAACATATTTCAGTGGCGAGAATGGTGCTTGAGAAAGCCAAGAGAGAAGTTGAATACGGCAAAGATGTCGTGATACTTCTTGACAGTATAACAAGGCTTGCCAGAGCCTATAACGCCGCCGCTCCGCATAGCGGAAGGATACTTTCAGGCGGTGTTGACGCGAACGCTCTTTACGAACCGAAAAGGTTTTACGGTGCTGCAAGGAACATTGAAGAGGGGGGAAGCCTTACTATAATCGCGACCGCCCTTGTTGATACAGGCAGCAGAATGGACGAGGTGATCTTCGAGGAGTTCAAGGGAACGGGTAACCTCGAGCTTGTTCTCGACAGAAGACTGGCCGAAATGAGAGTATATCCGGCACTAGACATAAATAAGTCAGGTACAAGAAAAGAAGAACTTCTGCTTGAAAAATCAACGCTCAACAAGATATGGATATTGAGAAAAATGCTCGCTCCTATGAATAATATCGAGTCAATGAGGTTCATGAAGGAAAAGATAAATCAGACAGACACGAATCAGGAACTGTTCAAGCTTATGACGAGCGGAGGTTCAATCTAACCGAAGGGATTTGTTTTGGATAAACTTAAAAAGTATCTGCCGTATCTAATTTTTCTGCTAATCACTGTTGTGATGTTCTCTGACTTCCTTTTCACGAACAGAGTCCTGTTCAGCTCGGATCAGCTCGAAAGCGGAATCTTCTTCAGAAAATTTTACGCTGATTTCGTGATGAAATACGGTGAAATGCCTTTATGGGACAGATTTATTTCGTGCGGTCTTCCTTTCGTTGACGCCATGCACGGTGACACTTTTTATCCCGCCGCGATACTGCAGTTCTTCATGCCTATGCACAAGGCTCTGGGGCTGAAGCTTGTTCTGCATGTGTTTCTGTCGGGAATATTCATGTACATTTTCCTGAAAAGTTACGGGCTTAGAAAACTATCGGCTTTTGCAGGATCGGTCGCATACATGACAGCTCCTATGATCGTTACCCTTGTATATCCCGGTCATGACGCTAAGATGTATGTGGCGGCACTTTTGCCTCTCGGATTTCATTTTCTAAATAAAGGTCTTGAAGGAAAGGGATATAAAAATTTCATTTATTTCGGATCCGTAGCAGGTCTGATGATACTTTCATCCCACATTCAGACGACATATTTCGCTCTTTGGATCTATTTCTTTTTTACAGTTTTCAGGGTAATAACTGAATACACAGCCTCAAAAAACATCAAGTCAGTCTCAAAGAAATTCGTTCTTTTCTGGGCAGGCATAGCCTTAATGGTCATGATCGGCGCAGTTCAGCTTCTTCCGCCGTATATCTATTCAAAAGAGTT
>JAFGUL010000107.1 GCA_016938535.1 Candidatus Delongbacteria bacterium | reverse complement strand
GGTAAGTCTGCTCAAACCTTTGTTGAAAAGAAGGTTGTCGTAATAATTATCAAGCAGAGCAGAAAGCGGTTTCATAGCGGTTATCTCGACATCTGATAGACCGTGGCGGCAGAGAGACTCAGCTGGTAAAGTATCGTGGTGACATCCTTTGTCAGTTCAAGGAGATCGATCCTGCTGTAATCATAAGGGACATAGATCATATCGCCCTGTTCAAGTTCGTAAGAGTAAATGCTGCTGAACCATCCGGTCTTCCTGACAAGCTCGCCGTTCGATTTTATGACATAAATATTATCCTCATCAGCAGTTCCGGTGATACCTCCTACTTTGTCGAGGTAATACTTAACTTTCCTTTTGCCCGGATTAAATGTGATCGCCGTCTGCTGATTGACCTCTCCCATTACAAGGATAGTTCGTGATATACTCGGCACATAAATGGAGTCCTTGTCCTGAAAATAGAATTGCTCGTGGTTGCCGAACTGATCAATATCGAGAATTACCCTTCCCGATGCCTCGATGGAATCAAATTTGGCTACATTAAGTGCTCCCGCCAGATCTTTATTTCCCGATATCATCATCTGAAGCTGAAGTTTGTTGTTAAGTTCGTCTCTTAATTCTTTTATTTTAACTTTCTGCTTCTGTCTGACCTCATCCCTGAATATCTGAGTCGATTTTATCTGAGCATTATTTGTAAACCCGCCGCACCTGTCGAGAAGATCTGAAAGTTCCTCGTTCTCTCTTAAAGCATACATTCCCGGGAACTGGACCTCGCCCAGGATTTTAACATAGTTAACCTTCCCGTAATCTCTGATCCTCCTTATGAACACAATATCATTAGGCTGGAGTTTTATATTTTCTGATTCATTAAGGTCATACCATGAAGTGTTGAGAATATTGTTGTCTTTGTTTATACCGGTCACTACTTCGATCGAATCTGTCATCGCGTCATTTCTGAACCCTCCCGAAAGAGTAATAAGATCGTTGACGCTCATTCCTTTCGAATGGACATAAGTTCCCTGATTTTTTACATGACCCCATATCTGAACATTCTGAACGGGATTTTTCGCGGCAAAATCGAATACATGAACCTTGTCATCACTTTTCAGAACGAAAGTATCGGGATCAATGGTCGAGAAATAATCATATCCGTCCTTTCCTGAATTTCTGATGATCACTATATTGTCCGGATCACCGTTGGCTGTAAGGCCTCCCGAATATGAAAGCAGGTTCGATACTGTCATGTCTTTTGTGAATTTATAAATTCCCTGCCTGTTCACTTCTCCTGATATTTCAACTGAAGGAAAGTACGAAACAGAGTCAAGGCTGAAAACTTCTATCGTGTCCCTTGCCATAAGAGCTATGTTGTGATCACCCCGTTTTTCAAAAGCGGACAAAGGGGAAAAGTTTATCATCAGGTCTCTTTTTCCCATACCGTTCTTCCTGATGATATTGGCATAATTCATATCTGTATTTTCGAAAATTATCTCGTCACTGTTAAAAATATCCGCCAGACTCATACCCTCATTGTACTGGATCTTTTTGTTATGTCTGAAATTACCCTTAAGATACACATATCTCGAATTGAAAACGAGAGTAGAGAATATCCTGACAATATCTCCGTCATATATTTTCGGATCGTCTTTCAGAGAGACTGAAAGTATGCTTGTTCTTCCTTCTTTGTCAAGCCTTTCTATCTCGATCCTTGATGTATCAGAGAATGGTGTCCGTCCTGCTATCTTCAAGATATCACTCAGCTTTTCAGAGTTAACTGCTTCAAATATACCTTCTCTCTTCACATTTCCGGCCACAGCTACCTGTTTACCTATCATAGGTATAAAAACCGTCATATTCGGTTCAAGTATCGTTGTCTGATTTTCACCGAAAAAGAGCAGAGAATACAGATCAACTTTTTTACGGTCGGAATTTCCTGAAATAAGCTCGATATTCCTCAAACTTCCCTGCGGACTGACACCGCCTGCCACTGCAAGGATCTCGATCAGGCTTGAAAAAGGAGAAACATTATATACTCCCGGCTTAATAACTTCACCGACAATAAAAACTGAAACAGGCTTGACCTCTCCCAGTCTGACGCTGAATTTTATTCCGTTTATTTTTTCTAGTTTGTTCTCTATAGTATTTTTTGCTGCCTTATAGTTCATTCCCGAAAGGTCTATCTTTCCGATCTGAGGTACTATAATAAAATTCTCGTTTGTAACTTCGACGATATGATTTTTATCCATTGCACCCCAGATATCTATGATGAAAACATCACCCGAACCAAGAACATAATTATCAGGTATCTGTTTATTATAATTCAAACTTGTCCTGACCGACGAAAAGTCAATGCTGAACTGCCTTAGTTCCGTTTCGTAAGGATCTATAAGCATTCCGGACGCATATTTTTCAAAATAAGTTTTTTCTTCAACTGAATCTCTCTGAATTTCTTCAGGCATGAAATCAGTCAAGGCACTTATTGTATCGATCTCCATTCCCGTTTTTTTCTGCCCGGGCTGAACCTTATCGGATCTTATTTTCTCTAATTCTTTGGTCAGGTCCTTACCGGTTATCCTTTCATACATTTTAAGCAGATCTTCGTTCTGGCTGAACAAACCTGTTGTCAAAACGATAATGATCAGTAAAACTGTCTTTTTCATTCATTCTCTCCGAAATTAATGGCCTTTAAAATTTATTACAACTCTTGCTGTGTAGAAAAGTATTATAAAATCAAGTTTGAGAGAAATATTCTCAATATAGTACAGATCGTATTTAAGCTTCTCTTTAACATCGTCAAATGTCTCATCATATTTATGTTTCACCTGAGCCCAGCCTGTAAGACCGGGTTTTACATTCAGCCTTTTGTAGTAAAAAGGTATGGACTGTATGAACTTGTCCACAAAGAATTTCCTCTCCGGTCTCGGTCCGACAAAACTCATGTTTCCGATCAGAACATTTATGAGCTGAGGAAGTTCGTCAATTCTTGTTTTCCTCATGAATTTGCCGTATTTCGTGACACGGGGATCGTTCTTTGAAGCCCAGACAGCTCCGGTTTCCGCTTCAGCATTTTTCTTCATTGATCTGAATTTATACAAAGTGAATTCTTTAAAATCCTTACCCACTCTGTCCTGCCTGAAAATGATCTCTCCTTTTGAATCGAGCTTGATAATCACTGCACTTATCAGCATTACAGGCGACATTATTATAAGAAGAACGGTTGAAACTATCACATCGAACAGCCTTTTAAGCATTCTCTGGAAAGGAGAAAGAATGTCGGGAAAAAGTTCGAGAAGTTTATACCCGAAAAGTTCGTATGTTCTCACATTTCCGCTTATTATGTCCTCGAGCGAGGGAACTACCTTGTAAAATACATTGTAGTCTTTCGATTTGAGTATAATATCGTTGATGAGCAGAGGATCTTTTACTTCAACTGAAATTATTATCTCTCTTACACTGTTCTTTTTTATGATCTCCTCAAAAACATCAAGATCCCCGAGTGTCTTAAAACCCTGATAGTCGGGATTATCGGGATCGTCATCAATGAACCCGATTATATTGAGTCCGAGAAGCCTGCCTCTCAAATACTCGCGTATGATCTTCTTTGCTGATTTGTTGTAACCGATAATGAGTGCATTCCTCACTCCGACACCTTTTCTGAGCATATTGTTAAGCATGACCTTGAAAAGTACTCTTCCCGACATCACGAAAAAACACATTAATGCGTAATAAACAAGAAGTCCCGTTCCCGCAAACTCCTTAAAGTTCATCGTGGTAAGTACATAAAGGACGATTATTCCGAGGGTGATACCCGAAAAACTGTTCAAAGCGATCTCTACGGCACTTCTGAAATAGAACGATTTGTAAAGATCCTTTATGTGAAATATGAGAAGCCAGAACAGATATAGTAAGGGAGCGAGAATCAGAAGCTGGGAATATGAATGATCACTGTAGGTAACGAAAAATCCGGATTTGAACTTTATGAAAAACAAAAATACCGTAGCCAGATTGACAGATATCATATCTGTCAGGAACAGCAGTTGTGATTCTTTCGATATCTTCAAGTTCTGTACCTCAGAAAAGCATCGATATAAATATCCTTATCAAATATTCTTTCTGAAATGACATCAAGTTCGATCGAATCCTTGATCATACCGAAACCGGAATCTGAAAAATAATGCCTTCCGCTGCCTATGAGCACAGGCGCGATGAAAATATGAGCTCTCTGAGCAAGCCTGTGATTAAGAATGTAACTGTGTATTTCGCCTCCTCCTTCAACCATGACAGATCTTATCCCCGTTTTGAATATTTCCGCAAAGGCTGATCTCAGATCGACATATCTGCCGGACCTTTCCGCCTTAACTAAGCTTATACCCCTGTTTTTATAATAAGTTTCTTTTGAGGTATCCGCATCTTTTGAAGTAATGATAATAACCCTGGCCGATCCGTCAAAAACCTTATGGTCAGTGCGTAGCGAAAGAGATTCGTCAACGATGATCCTGATCGGATTTCTTCCCTTTACATATCTCACCGACAGCTGCGGATCGTCAGACAGAACAGTATTTTTACCCACCATCACCGCATCATAATAATTTCTCAATCTGTGAACTTCTTTTCTGCTTTTTTCATTCGTGATCCATTTTGAATCGTTGGTTTCAGTGGACATGCATCCGTCAACAGATGATGCCGCTTTTACTGCAATATAGGGAAGTTTATTTTCGAGTGAATAGAAAAACGGTCCATTTATCAGCCGGCACTCATTTTCGCAGACTCCGGTAACGACTTCTATTCCCGCCTCTTCAAGTATTTTTATTCCTCTTCCGGATGAGTGAGGTGAAGTATCAATATTACCGATAAAGACTCTTTTTATCTTTTCAGCTGTTATACGGTCTGTGCACGGTGGTGTTTTCCCGTGATGAGAGCATGGTTCAAGTGTGACATACAGGTCTGCGCCGGCCGGGCTTTCCGAACAGTTCTCGAACGCATTTACCTCAGCGTGTTTTTCACCGAACTTTTTATGATATCCCTTTCCGATGATCTTTCCGTTCTTAACGACAACAGCTCCGACAAGCGGGTTCGGACTGACCATTCCTGATCCCTTTAAAGCCTCTTTTAAGGCCGTTCTCATATATTTTTTATCAGAATTTGTCATAACCCTGAAATATAAACTAAATTCAGGCAGGAGGCAATTTTATTATTGCACAGTAAAACAAGATTAATTCAGGTGCTTGATTTTATTATTTCTATGGCATATATTGATGCCCTGTATAAAAAACTTATTAAGGAGACTGATACATGAAAGACATTTTAAAGGAATTAACCCGGGGGATCAGGATAAACAGAAAAGTTCTGGATGAAATTAAAAAAAGTAAAGCTACTTTGGAATATGTTAAAACTCAGAATTTTGAAACAATGCCCGAACCTGTAAAAGAAATGCACCTGAAAATGATTGAATCGGCAAATAATACTATTAACGAAGCAAAAGATGATCTTATTATTTTCGAAGAGAATTATGAAGGAGACGACGCTGTCGGATATGCAGAAAGATTTAACAGAATGAACGATATAAAAGATTATCACGATGATCTGGAATCTTTAAAAAGAATAATGGGATCGGAAGACTTAAACATCACCGACAATTTAAGAAAAGAACTGGAAAGGATCAGATCGGAAAAAGAGGAATTTCTTTTAAGTATCAAAGAAGATCTGAAGAAATTTGTGCTCGATACAGTTAAGTCAGAGTTTCTGAATGAAGAAAGCCGCGAAAAAAACATAGCAGAAAACATTCAGGAACCTCCAAAACCTAAAAAAAGAGACTATACTGTTAGAAAATCAGGCAAGAGCCCGGCAGAGATAAAGGAATTGCTGGAACAGTATATTGAAGTGAATGAAGCGATATTCAATAAAATAATTTTTGAGAGTAAACCTCCCACGCTTTCAATTACCGAAAGAGTACTTGAAGTGAATTTCCGCCAGGGAACAGGATATGTTGTGAATTTCATTTCGGAACCCGACACGAATTACGGAAAATTCTACAAGAACCTTTTAAATGTTTTCAATGAAATAAAGGAATACATGTTCGATAACTATGACATCGTAGTCGTACCTGAAGAAGGAAAAAATATCAGTTATCTGAACAGTTTTTATCAGAACTATGTTTTTGTTAGAGAAAAAATTGACACTGCCCTTACTCAGTTTAAACTTCAGAATTCGCTTCTGAATGAGAACTTCAGCGTAAATTATATGGTATTTGAGAAGATCAGCGGAAAATATCTGATATTTTTCAACGGCAACAAAAGCCTCTCAAAGGCCGTAGAAGGATATTTTCAGAATCAGGCAAGACTGGGCACAATGACATTTGAACTTGAGTTTGTGGAATACAATGAGAGTTTAAAAAAGATCGTCAGGGACAGATATTCAAAGATAATCAACAAGATCGATCTTCTTGAAGAGAATAATCACATGGACATAACGGAATATTCGGATAATGAAGGTCATAGATCGGTAGTAATAGATATCACGGGAGTTAAGATACTTATTGATCCCGAAACAGAGATCGGATCAGGAGATATTGATATTGTCGTAATGTCCAATGCAAGAGGGAAACATGTAAATCTTATACCTAAGATCATGCGTGATAATCCTAATGCGAAACTGTTTACTTCGGACATTTCTTTCAAGATCGCAAGGATAAAATGGTTCAAAGAGCTTAACAATCCGAATATTGTACTAACCGCATCAGGTGAAAACTCTGAATTCTCAAGACAGGATATCGACAATATTAACGAAAGAGTAATAAGAATCACTCCGGAAGGAAAGGGTTATAATTTTAAAGGCGTTGTCAACATCAAATTCTTTAATTCCGGTGTTATCCCAGGTTCATCAGCTGTCGAGATCAGAGACGCTTCCCGGAAAACAATTTACCTCGGAAATTACTCGACCGAGGATTCAGGGCTTATGACGGGTGCCGAAACAGATATCTGCGAATACGATCATGCAGTATTCAACAGCGGAGAGATACACGATGTTGAGCCCTTGCCTGTTTCACTGATAAGAGAAAGGCTGAATGAGAACAAACAGGTTTTCATATTCTGCGATTCGGTCGGTAATCTTCAGCATGTGGCGGTAGAGTTGTACCAGGCAGGCATCAATAAGCCGGTCATAGCCGGCGAAGCATCTTTCACCATAATCAACAAAGAGCTTTCCAAGCTGCTGAATTTCGGGTCAAGCTGGGGAGATTATTTTCAGGACAAAGAGCTGTTCGATAAAAGCGTACTTAAGATAGAACCTTTCAGCGACGAATATGAATTTTATAAAAAATTCTCAATGAGCGAGTCGGGTATCTTTATACTTCCTTTTGAAAAAACAGAGATCGACATGGTGCTCAAGAATAAACTGTACGGATCGAATCTGATCCTGGTCCCTTCTATGAATGAAAATATATTCGTATCAATGCTTGAGAATGATCCGATGATACCTGACGAGCATAGAACGGGAAAACATCTGCCGTACAACTACATTATCAACATTTCGCCTGAACAACTGCTTGAAAAGATCAGACCTTGTAAAAAACCTGTTTCAGTTCTCATGACGGGACCGTTCAGCTTCAAAGATGCAAAATTCACGGAGTTGAAAACGGGCGAAACTAAGAAAGTATATTGATATGGGACTTCTGATCACTGAAATATTCGAGTCGCTTCAGGGTGAATCCTCGTACTCGGGACTTCCGTGCCTTTTTATAAGAACGGCCGGATGCAATCTAAGATGCCGCTGGTGCGACACAAAATATTCCTACGGGAACGGGAAAGAGTACACTTCAGCTGAAATAATAGAGATCATTAACTCTTCAAAGATCAAGACAGTCGAGTTCACAGGCGGAGAACCTTTACTTCAGAAAGACGAACTGATCAATATAATTAAAGAGATCGATCCCGATAAAACCATACTTCTAGAAACGAACGGCAGCATTTCTGTCGAAGATATACCTGAGAGAGTGATAAAGATAATCGACATCAAACTCAAAGGATCGGGGGAAGGGGGGAGTTTCTTTGGAGACAATCTGAAGTTTCTAACGAAAAAAGATGAAATAAAGTTTGTAATTTCAGATATTTTTGATTATAATGAGATGAGGACATGGTATGAGAAACATGACCTTGCAGAGAAATGCCGGGTTCTGGTATCAATAGTGAAGGGTTGCGGAGTAACTGACAAAGAAATTGCGGAAAAGATTCTGAATGACGGATTGAATGTAAGATATCAGATCCAGCTGCACAAACACATCTGGGAAGATGAAAAAGGGAGGTAAGTTTATAGGAGGTAAACGAAATGGTTAAGCACATTGTTATGTGGAAGCTGAAAAAACATAGTGACACTGCTAAGAGAATAGCGGCGGCTCTCGAGATCAAAAAAAGTCTTGAGAGACTGACTTCCACAATTTTCGAGATCAAAGATCTTGAGGTCGGAATGAATTTTTCCATGTCTGAAAAAGCATATGACATCGTTCTCTACACGGAGTTCGATTCCAAAAAAGACCTTGAACATTACATGAACCACCCTGAACATGTAAAGGTCAAAAATTTCATTGACGGTATCGTCGAAGACAGGACTATAGTGGACTACGAGATCAGCGTCAGTAAATGATTTCCGATACGATCGTATTAAAAATATTGAGATCCTTCTGACTCATTCTGAGGCTGTGTTCGTTGATTATCAGCGAACCGTTACTGATGAAAGGTTTGATTTTACATCCTTGATCGCTCATAAGATCGCTTCCGAAGAATTTTTGGTATAAAGCCAGATCTATCCCGTCTAATTTTCTTAATCCCAACATGACGAATTCTTTCTTCAGATCATCATCTGATATCTCCACAGTTTCAAGAGTCGTATCCTTCAGCCGGTTTATCTGATCACAATAATCTTCAACTGAAGAAGGATTATTCCATCTTTTCCTGCCGTAAAACGAGTGTGCCGATGCTCCGAATCCGATATATGAGCCAAAATCCCATGTATTTTTGTTGTGTCGGGACAAATAACCTTCTTTGGCAAAATTCGATATCTCGTATCTTTTGTAACCGTGACTCAAAAGAACTTCCTGCGTCAGCTCAAAGAATTCCATTTCAAGATCATCATCGTATTTCCTGATCTGACCTTTTTTAAGCAGACTTCCGAACGGTGTTTCATCGTAAAAAGTCAGAATATAGGCAGAAACATGCTCGGGCTTAAGTCTTACTATCTCACCTGCATTGAAAAGTATTGATGCGGGAGTCTGACCGGGAATTCCAGTCATCAGATCAAGATTTATATTTTTAAATCCTGAATTTCTAGCTGCATGATAAGTTGAATAAATATCTTTTGAACTGTGTATTCTTCCAATGGTCTGAAGGTCCCTGTCAATGAAGGATTGGGCACCTATCGAAAGCCTGTTAATACCAATATCTCTAAAAGGTCTAAGTTTTTCCGCACTTATCGCTCCCGGATTAACTTCAACAGTTATCTCTGCATCGGCATCATATTTGAATTTCGCAAGTATTCTTCTCAGATCAGCTTCACTCATCAGACCCGGAGTTCCTCCGCCAAAGTAAAGAGTGCTTATCCTATCTTCAATATGCTCGTTATAAATATCTATCTCTTTAAGAAGAAGATCAACATAACCGGAATAAATTGCCGCATCGCCTTCTGTCAACGAAAAGAAATCGCAGTAGGGACATTTTGATAAGCAGAAAGGAAAATGAATATATATATGCTTGCATTTCATAATGCAAATATAAACATAAAGCGCTTGTTTAAAAAGACATTTGTTCTTAAATTATTATAATTAAACAGGGAATTGCATGATGGCTTTTAAAGAAATAACTCTCGCCCATTTCAGGAAATACCCGCTAATGAGACCGAATGATCTGTATAAACTTGTGTTTCAGGCCGCAATGGGACCCGGTCATGCCGTTAAAGACATTAAGAGTGTTATCGAGTGGATGAACGATGAAGTGAAAGATCTTGAAGATTATGATGACCAAGACATGATCGAAGAAATTGATCCGAATTCTGTACTCGTCAGAGTGAACCTTAGACCTTTTTTAAAAAATTCAGGCAACACTGATAAACTTTGCGAAGCATTCATGAACACAGCAAATTCATTTCAAAAGCAACCCGAAAAGATCGTAACATACTGGAATGATATTCTTGAACTGTCAGAAACCGGAAAGATCGCCATCAGCAGAGACGAACTTGATGCTTACTTTGCTGAAATGAGATCGAAAGGATTACCCGCTGCCCACCACTCACCAGTTTACAGGTTAAACTATAAACCCGCCTACAGAGTTGTATCTAAAGAGTTTCTCGACTTCATTTGACCGAAAAAAAGATTGACATCAACCTAAAATAATATTATATTTGCAGTCCTGAAAAGCGGAGGTCTCTCCGAGATCGGAGGATTAGTCCTAATTGGTAAGGCAGCGGTCTTGAAAACCGCCGTGGGTGACCACTTGGGGGTTCGAGTCCCTCATCCTCCGCTTGGCATAGGGGAATTGGCTGAGTGGCTTAAAGCAGCGGTTTGCTAAACCGTCGTACGGTAATACTGTACCGCAGGTTCGAATCCTGTGTTCCC
>JAFGUL010000106.1 GCA_016938535.1 Candidatus Delongbacteria bacterium | reverse complement strand
GGCTCGAAATATTTCACATATCTTTATGCGAGGGACCTCTACCATACCGGGAAAGTAAGAGAAGCGTACACCTTTTTTAAAAAGATCAACGACGAGATCGGAGACGAATATTTCGGTTTCGAGTACGAATCGGTTATTTATGAAGCAAAGTGCATGTACATTACGGGATCGGCCGATAAAGGAATTGAGATACTCAAATACGCAGAGATCATACACAAAGGATATTTAACCGAGAAATTCAGGAACGAATGGCTGTTCTCTGTCAGATTAAGGCAGGAGATCATTTACCGGCCTGAAAATTTCAGCGGCGAGAATTTTGATCTGAGCGACGATGAGCTCGAAAGAAAAGCGTTTCTCTATTTCGATCACGGATATTTTAGAGAAACCGCGAGGGCGTTATCGAATATTAAGAACAGGAATCCCGAATCGTACCTGCTGGAACTGAGAGCCGCAGTGAATATGTCTGATTTTGAAAAGGCTGCGCAGCTTTCAGATTTTTTAAAAGATCATTATCCTGATCATCTAAAAGAGCACAAGGATTCGCACAGGATCAGGCTGCTGAACAATATTATTAACAATTATGTGGAGACAGCAAATGAATGATTATGAAAAACTTAGGAAACTCCTCAATGATGTGAGAAAGCTTAGAGAGGACATCGAAATATCAGTGAAGAAAGCCGGAGACATGTTCGAGCTTTTTGATGAGATGAATGAAGACTGCGACGCCGAACTTGAGGATATCGACGCCGGTATAGACGATCTTCTGGATGTTATCAGCGAGGGAGCTGAAGATAAAGACAAATTGGAACTGCAGATAAAAGAGCTGAAAGAAAAACGCAGACTGGTCGAAGAAGCGGTTGACCTTTTTGACGAGATCTCAGGAGAGTTTGAGCTTATATCAGATACATGCACCAGAATTAACGTCGGCTACTGATGAAGATAATGATATTTATTGAAGAGCAGATGCTTATATTCACTCACGAAAACATTAGAGTCGAATTTCCGGTTTCGACTTCTAAATACGGTGAAGGTTACACTGAGGGAAGCGGCAAGACTCCTCTCGGAGAATTCGAAATATGCGAAAAAATAGGATCGGATCAGCCTAAAGGAATGATATTCAGAGACAGGCTGCCGACAGGGGAGATCGCAAATTTGAAAGACGGCCGGAAGGACATCATCACTTCCAGAATACTCCGTCTGAACGGGCTTCAGAAAAGGAACTCTAACACGCTTGACAGATATATTTATATTCACGGAACGAACGATGAGGCGTCGATAGGCAGAAAAGCGTCTATAGGGTGCGTAAGAATGAAAAACGACGACATCATCGTACTGTATGATATGGTCAGGCAGGGCTGCAGAGTATATGTCAGAAAAAAGTTATCACAGTCCCAGAGGCTGAAAATTGTTCGCTAGAACTACTGCCGTCATATAAGATATTTTTTCTTTTGTAAATCCGAAAAGTTGTGATCCGATATTGTTAAGGAAGGTAATTTCCTCTTTGGACAGATTATTGTCCGAAACTGCGATACCGATCAGATAATTGAACATCATTTCCGATTCCTGTTCGATCGAACCTTTATTTTTCTTGGGGTCGAGAAGGTTATTTATAGCGTCGTTGAACACATCATTAATATTCTGACCTTTTATAAGTTCGTCGATGAACTGCTTAGGGAACAGCAGAAAATTCGCAAGAGTATCTATGATAGCATCCATCTCCTGCTGTGTTATCTTTTTGTCTATCTGCGCCATTATCAGACCGGCAGACGCGATAAATCTCATTCTGTGCACATCAGTTTCGTTGCCCATAAAGAAAAATCTTTCGAGAATTT
>JAFGUL010000105.1 GCA_016938535.1 Candidatus Delongbacteria bacterium | reverse complement strand
TTTGGACATCCCGTTATTGATCCTGCAGGGAAAAGTGCTTTAATTATCTTTGAGAAATCATGGTTGTTAAGCTTTCCGGTGATATTTGAATACAGATGATATACATTTTTCAGTTTCATGACGAGAGGAAATCCTTCAACCTGGACATTAGAACAGATCCTGTTCATATCGTTACGGAGAAGATCGACTATCATTGCAAGTTCGGCTCTATCTTTCTCTGAATTTTCAAGTCCCGAAAGACTTTCACGGTCTTTTTTTTTATCGGCGTAACGGGGAGAAGTACCCTTGATCGGAGATGCTGTGATGGTCCCGTGTCTGACTTTGTAAAACCGCTCGGGTGAAGTGGATATTACATATTTGCCGTCAATTTTTGCAAATACACCGAATTCTATAGCGTTAGAATCCTTTAGCCTGACTGCCAGCTCAACGGGCTTAAAACTTGTTTCGGCTTCGATCTTTCTTGTCAGATTAGCCTGATAGATATCTCCGTTCAGAATATAATCTCTTATTTGCTCAACCCCGTTCTCGAATTGTGTTTTTGTGAGAGAAGATCCTATATATTCTGTTTTTCCTCCCGAAAGATCCGCAGGTTCGACATTCAAAAAGCTTTCGGGCTCTATCCGTTCATGAGCGAAGGGATACTTGACCCTGTATAATTTCAACGAGGAATTATCCGAATTATCTGCTACAATATAGTGCTCAAAAAGGTTAAAGCACAGCTCGGGAAAAACATTTTCATGCTTATCTGCAAAAAGAGCTTTTTCTTCTGTTTTGTCTTTATGGTCGTAAGCGATGCAACCGAGAATGAACGGCAGAAATTCATCTGAAGGATTTGTGCTGATAAAATTATCTATATCACAAAGCGACCCGAACCGGTAAACAGGATTTATTCCGACAATGTTCTTTCCGGCTGACCGGTCTGCGAGAGATGTAAAAAGGCATATCCCGTGATGCTGATCCGCTATTGAGAAAAGCTTTCCTATATCCCATTCCAGCTTTTTATCCGATATTTCCCATTCGATCTTAAACATAAATATCCACAAAATTTCTGATCATTTTCTCTCCGTTTTCTGTCAGAAAGCTTTCAGGGTGGAATTGAAATCCAGCAAAAGGAAGAGTTTTGTGTTTTAAAGCCATCACGGCAGAAGAATCTTTCTCGAAAGCGATAAGATCAAGTTGGTCTGAAAAAGTTTTATAAAACCCCAGGGAATTATAACGGGCAGCCGTGAATTCATCTTTTATACCTTTAAAGAGGCTGTCTCCATTATGCCTGATAACTGTTCTTGAACCGTGTAAGGGGTTATTTATCCTGTCCACATTTATCCCGTAATAACCCGCTATGAACTGCATTCCAAGGCACACTCCGAGAACCGGAATCTTCTCAGGGATCACCTTTGATGTAAACAGCTCATTAAGAATTCCCGTTTCTTTCCATGTCATAGGTCCGGGTGAAACAACCAGTATATCAAAACAAAGATCAAAAATATCTTTTTCTTTATTTCTCCTTACGGTAACATCACATCCCGCTGCAGATCTTTCTAACAGATCTTTGAGATTAAAGGTGAAAGAATCGTAGTTATCTATAAGCAGGATGTTCATTTCATTCCCCGGTTTTGAAAACAGCACATAAAGATAAGCTTAAATCTTCTAAAAAACATGATTTTTTTTCAATAATAATTTATTGCATAAAACCATAACTTTAGATAAATTCCACGCAAAAAGCTTAAAGGGAACAAATGAAAAAGCTGAAAATAAGAGATTTGACATTAAGGGACGGCCAGCAGTCTCAGTTTGCGACAAGAATGAAACAGGAACAGGTTGACAGGGTTTTACCGTATTATTCAAAAGCCGGATTTTACGCCTGCGAGGTGTGGGGGGGAGCCGTACCTGATTCTGTCATGAGATATCTTAACGAAAATCCGTGGGACAGGCTCGAAAAGATCAAAGCGGCTATTGGCGAAAGTTCAAAGCTTACTTCCCTTTCAAGAGGGAGGAATCTTTTCGGTTACGCACCTTACCCGGACGAAGTTATCGAAGGATTTACTAAACTCACTCTCGAGTCCGGTCTTGATATCGTAAGGATATTCGATGCGCTTAACGATGTAAATAATATGAAATCAACAATTAAATTCGTAAAAAAATACGGCGGAATACCCGACTGTGCGGTCTGTTTTACGATAGATCCGAAATTTACCTTTACAGAAAAGATCAAAGCATTTCTTAACCGAAAGAAACTCCCGAAAGATATTTTCAATGTTGAATATTTTGTAAGAAAGGCAGAAGAGCTCGAAAAGGAAGGTGCGGGAATTATTACGATCAAGGACATGGCCGGACTTATCCACCCGAAAATGGCCGGTGATCTGATCAGAGCGCTGAAGAGATCTGTAAAAACTCCTGTAAATCTTCACACTCATGACACTCCGGGTTACGGACTTGCATCAATTCTTATGGCTATAATCAACGGGGCTGATATTGTTGATACCGTACTCTATCCCTTCGCGGGCGGGCCCGCAGCTCCGTCGTTCGAACTTGTGCAGATATTCTGTGATAAGCTTGGTATCGAAACGGGTGTGGATCTTAAGCAGGTTTCGGCAATAGACAAAGAGTTGTTCGAAATAAGAAATGAGCTTTCAGAATATGATACGACAAAACTTATTCCGATCCCGTTCGATATCTCGGATTATAAACTTGATCCCGAAATTGATTCGCTTTTCGA
>JAFGUL010000104.1 GCA_016938535.1 Candidatus Delongbacteria bacterium | reverse complement strand
TGGGGCGCAGTGTCAACCAAAACACCCGAAGAGACCGAATTTGCACTGATGGAAAAGATACCGAAGGAATATTGGAGCGAAATAAACGATCTTATGGTCGCTTTCGGGCAGACAGTATGCAGACCGATCGGACCAAAGTGTAAAGAGTGTAAGGTAAAAGATTGCCCTTCAAGAAAAGAATGATTTACTCATATCCCCGAATTTTATTGACAATTATGATATTTAGCATTAAATTTAAAGGCTGTTTCTGGTACTTATTAATTGAAATAAACGGAGAGTAAAATGGCAGAGAAGAAAAAAAGTGATCTTGAAAAGCTTGGTGAAAAACTTCTTTTCAAGAAAAAGAACGCCTGGGAAGAGATCCCCAAAAAGGAATTCGATGAGATCATGGCGCTTTCGGAAGACTATAAAAGTTTTCTGAACAACAGCAAAACTGAAAGAGAAGCGATGGTAACGGTAGAAAAACTGTCGAAGAAATATGGTTTCGTTGACATTAAGAAAGCTAAAAAGACAGACAGAAAACTTTTTATCAATTACGATGATGTATGCGGTGCCCTTCTGGTCATAAAAGATCCTAAAACTCTTAAAGACGGACTTCTTATCAACGGCGCACACATTGATGTTCCGAGACTTGATCTTAAACAGATGCCTTTGTATGAGAATGAAGACATGGCTTACATGAAAACGCATTATTACGGCGGGATCAAAAAATATCAGTGGGTCACAAGACCTTTGGCTCTTCACGGAGTGATAGTAACTGAAAACGGTAAAAAAATAAATGTATCTATCGGTGAAAAACCTTCCGATTTTGTTTTCACTATCAACGATATTCTTCCTCACCTTGCTCAGGATCAGTACAAAAAAACTCCCGCTACGATAATCGAGGGTGAACAGCTCAACATTCTTGTGGGATCTATACCTTACAAATTCAAGACAGGGAAAGATTCAGTCAAGCTTGCTATAATGGATCATCTGAACAGGGAATACGGAATAAAAGAGCAGGATTTTGTGTCCGCAGAACTTCAGCTTGTACCTGCCGGAGAGGCAAAGGACATCGGTTTCGACAGAAGTTTCGTTGGTGCTCACGGCCAAGATGACAGAATTTGTTCGTATCTTGGCATGAAAGCGATCTTCGATATGCAGGATAAAGAGTTCAAGAAAAATCTGATGATGGTGTTTTTTGACAAAGAAGAGATCGGTTCTGCAGGAAATGCCGGAGCGGATTCTAATATAGTCGAAAGAATGGTCAACGATGTTCTTCAGCTTTACGGTATCGGTGATTACAATACTCTGATCAAAGCTCTTGAAAATTCAAAGCTGCTTTCTTCTGATGTGAACGCGGGTATTGACCCTGAATGGAAAAGCGTGAACGAGCCTATGAACGCTGCAAAGATCGGATTCGGAGTATGTCTGACTAAATTTACAGGATCAGGAGGTAAAGGCGGATCTAACGAGGCTCACGCTGAATTTGTCGCAGATGTCAGAAAAGCCTTCAATAAAGATAATGTTCTATGGCAGACTACAGAACTTGGTAAAGTTGATCAGGGCGGAGGCGGAACTATAGCTAAATATCTCGCCAGATACGGTATGGATGTTGTTGACTGCGGAACAGCTCTTCTGTCAATGCACTCTCCGTTCGAAGTGGCTTCAAAAGCGGATATTTACCACACTTACAAAGCTTACAAAGCTTTCTACAAATATATTCCATAAATTTCAGTTCAATTTTGGAGAAAGGGCGTGAAAGCGCCCTTTTTTTTGCCTGTGAAAAAAGAAAATGTAAGAATAATACTGTGCAGGATATGGTCACCCGGAAATGTAGGTTCGATCCTGCGCGCCATGAAAAATTTCGGTTTTACCGACATTGTTTCTGTTGATCAGATGAATTTTTCTGAGGAAGAAACACTGACAATGTGCGCGGGGGCAAAAGATCACTTCAAATATCTCAGGTTCAGCAATGATCTGAAAAAAGAGGTCTCCGATCTTGCCTGTGTTTACGCTTTTACAGCAAGAAAAAGAAGGCATTTCAGGACTCTTGATCCGTCAGAAATGTCAGAAGAAATATCAGAACTTCCGGATAACGCAAAGATAGGTATTATGTTTGGTAATGAGACCAACGGTCTGACGAATGAAGAGGCTGATCTGTGCGATAAAACCGTTGTGATCCCGACCGAGAAGGACTATTCGTCATTAAATGTGGCAAGTGCCGCTATGATAGCTCTTTACGAAATATCAAGGAAAGGTAAAACTACCGAAGTTCCCGATATTGAAATGACAAATATTGAAGAAAAGGAAAAGCTTTTCGGGGTTATCGAAAGAGTAGTGGGTACAAAGCTTATGGAAAGATCGGACAATCAGATCCAGATAAAAGAGAATATCAGGCATATATTCAGAAGACTCAAGCTCAATAAAAAGGAAGCAGGATTTATTAGGAGCATATTCGAAATTATCGACAGAAAGATATAATTTACTTGAAGAAATGAGATATTTTGATTAACTTCATATCCAATTGCTCCGGAGGTGAAAAAGATGCTTAAAAAGATCAGCCCCGTAAATACTTTTTCATGGGAAAAACTTCTCAGACATTACAGAAAGATGAAGCAGGTCACTCTCAGGCAGCTTTTTGAGGAAGGCGACAGATTCAGTAAATTCTCGGTCAGTTCGGGTGAGGTTTTTCTCGATTATTCGAAGAATATTATCACGGATGAAACGATGGAGCTTCTTTTTGAACTTGCCGATGAGATGGGATTAAGAAAAGCTGTCGTTTCAATGCTGGAAGGCGAAAAGATCAACGAGACAGAGAACAGGTCCGTACTTCACACTGCTTTAAGGGATTTTTCAGGCAGAAAGATTTTTGTTGACGGCGAAGATGTCATGCCCGATATTATAAAAGTCAGGGAAAAAGTGAGAGTTTTCTCGGAAAAGGTGAGGTCGGGTAAATTTAAGGGCTACACTTCAAAAAAGATCACCGATGTGGTCAATATCGGCATCGGCGGATCAGATCTTGGGCCTTACATGGTCACAGAGGCACTTAAATTCTATTCTGACGGGCCGAAACTTCATTTCGTGTCAAATGTGGACGGTACTCATATAGCTGAAACCCTAAAATGCCTCGATCCTGAAACTACTCTTTTCCTTATAGCCTCAAAGACTTTTACAACCCAGGAAACGATGACCAACGCTCACACTGCAAGAGAATGGTTTTTG
>JAFGUL010000103.1 GCA_016938535.1 Candidatus Delongbacteria bacterium | reverse complement strand
GAACTCGATCTCTTCAAGCGTATTGAAGCGCCCGACCGAGAATCGGATCGAGCTCTGGGCTTCCTCCGGCGTCCTGCCGATAGCGAGAAGCACTCTCGACGGCGTGACCTGACCTGTCGAGCAGGCCGATCCTGTGGAAACGGCTATTCCTTCAAGGTCAAGTGACAGTAAAAGTGCTTCGCCCTCAACTCCGGTGAAAGTAAGGTTCAGTATGCCTCCATAGCCGTTCTCCAGGTCGCTGTTGACGATAATACCGTCAACAGCTGCGGAAATCAGCTCGTACAATCTGTTCCTTAAACCGGTAATTCGGGGGATCTCCTCACCCATTTCCGAATGAGAGATTTCCGCAGCCTTCGCGAATCCTGCGATTCCGGGAAGATTCTCGGTACCTGTCCTCATGTTGCTTTCCTGATGGCCGCCGTACTGGTTGGGGAGAAGAGAAACTTTCTTTCTCAGGTAAAGCATTCCGACACCCTTCGGCCCGTAGATCTTATGTGAAGATGCTGAAAAAATATCGATATTCATCGCTTTAACATCTATCGGAATTTTGGTGAAAGACTGTACTGCATCTGTATGAAAAATGATGTTTTTGCTTCTACAAAACGCTCCGATAGATTTTATGTCATTAATAACGCCTATTTCATTATTAACATGGATAATTGAAACAAGTTTAGTATTTTCATTAACTGCATTTTTTATATCTTCAACGCTGACTGTTTTTGTGTCTTTTGAAGGACTCAGAAATGTAACTGAAAACAAGTTCGGGTAGAACTTAGAGTAGGTTTTGCACATTTCGTAAATAGCGCTATGTTCGTAAATAGAAGTGATAATATGAATTGGTTTGTTTTGATCTGTGTATAAATCTGCTATTCCTTTTATTGACCAGTTATCAGACTCGGTTCCACCCGATGTAAAAAATATTTCTCCTACACCTGCATTAATAACTTTCGCAACTTTCTCTCTTGCGTCATCGAGAGCGTATTTTGCCTCCTGGCCGAAAGAGTGGGCGGATGACGGATTCCCGAATTTCTCTGTCATATATTCATACACGGTTTTTGCGACTCTTTCGTCAACTTTTGTTGTCGCGCTGTTGTCCAGATATGTCCTTTTCATTTTCCGTTTTCCTGTTTTTCAAATTCCGGCATAAAACCGGGATCGTTTAAGTGTTGAAGCTCAAATTTTGCAGAATCGCAGAAATCTGATTCAGGATGGTCATTTATGAGCTCTAAAAAGTATTTTTCAGCTGAGTCTCTTTCGTTGTAAAGAGTTTTTTTGATATAGCCTCTGATGAACAAGGATTCAGCTTTGTAAGGGTTGTCAGGATAATCATTATCAAGCCTTTCGTACCATGCAAACGAGCCGTCCCAGTCTCCGGAACTGAAGGTGTTTTTAGCATGTGCATAGACTTCTTCCATGTAAAGAAATTCGGGTTCAACTGTAATTTTTTCCTCATGGATTTTCATAGTGGAGTTCGTACAACCTATAAATAGAGGGAGATAGAAAATCATAAATATTAAGTTTGGTAGCTTCATGTACATAAATATAAGAAATTTTCTTCGGATTGAGAAATGAAATTTATCATCTTTATTTTGGCTTTTGGCGTTGCTTTTGACCTGCTAAAAACTTATATTCTCGAAGATTTTAATTAAAACGGGAAAAATTTTATGGCACTTAAGCTGATAATACTCTCAATTTACGCACTTACAATTATTGTTTTCGGTTTGATCGGAGCGTCAAAAACAAGATCCTTCTCAGACTTTCTGCTGGGCGGGGGAAAGGTGGGTCCATGGATGAGCGCATTCTCTTACGGTACGGCTTACTTTTCTGCAGTGATCTTTATAGGTTTTGCAGGCAATGTCGGATGGAATTTCGGTTATTCAGGCATTTGGGTCGGAGTGTTTAACGCACTGGTCGGAGTATTTCTCGTCTGGAAACTTCTCGCATGGAAGGTCAAGCAGGCTTCAGTCAAGTTCGGCGTTTATACAATGAGCGAATTTCTTGAAGCAAGATACAAAACAAGATATTTCAAGCTCTTCGCTGCAATCGTTATTTTCGTGTTCCTTATCCCGTATTCCGCAGCTGTATTTCAGGGTCTTTCATACCTGTTCGAATCGTCTCTGCCCGGACTGGAGTACTGGCACGCAGTTCTTTTCATGGGTTTCTTTACTGCGCTTTACCTTAGTATGGGCGGCTATAAATCGATGTCTTCACTCGATACTTTTTTCGGGATAATCATGATAATCGGTGTGATAATGATGGTTATTTTTACAATATCGGGTGCGCAAGGGCTTTCAAATATTTCAGCAAAACTCAGCAGTATTAATCCCAAACTCACTTCAGCGGTCGGACCTCCGGGATTCTGGCCTCTTTTCTCACTTGTATTTCTTACAAGCGTAGCTCCGTTCGCAATGCCTCAGCTTATCCAGAAATTCCTGGCTAT
>JAFGUL010000102.1 GCA_016938535.1 Candidatus Delongbacteria bacterium | reverse complement strand
TATTAAGGAATACATTGAAGATGTTACTGTTTTCGGAACCCATTTTGTTGCCGGAATGCAGCTTAAGATACCTGTCATGCCGGTATCATTCAATGTTGACTACAAATATGTTATGACGGGTGAGAATGATTATGGTGATGACACTAATAATTTCGGTGTTATCAAAGGAAGTCTCAACCTGTATTTCTGATATGTTCAGAATGTTCTTAAAGCCCGGAATTTCCGGGCTTTTTTTATGACGGAACCCGATTAAAATGATTAAAGCTCAGCCGAAAGATGATTTCAGGGCTTCCGGTTTTTTTCCCTAAAATGCCATAAATCCCGAATACGGGACGATGTCATTTATCAACGGCAAAAAACACTCACGCCTTTTTTCTGAAATCTCTTTATGGCTTTCACTATTTAATCATTTTAATCGTTCAGTAAAAGGTCCATGAGCTCCGGAAAGCTTATTCCGCTTGCTTTAGCCGACTCCGGAACCAGAGAAAGCTCCGTCATCCCCGGCAGAGTGTTGATCTCCAGAAAATAAAATTTCCCGTCAGTCTCGGACAGGATAAAATCAGCCCTTGCGTAGTCTTTGCAGCCCAGTGCATTATAAATCTTCTCCGCATAAGCCTTGATGGTCTTCACCTGCTTTTCGTCCAGGTCAGCCGGACAGACATGAGTAGTAACTCCGTCAGTATATTTATGCTCGTAATCGTAAAATCCCTCGTGCGGTATAAGCTCGATCGTATGAAAAGCGTGACCTTTGATAACAGGTATCGAAAGCTCTCTGCCTTTTATGTACTGTTCAACAATATATTCATCCTTAACTTCTTTCATCATTTTAACAGTAGCTTCGTAATCCTTATCGCTGTGCAGAATTGACACTCCGACAGATGAACCCTGAGCAAGAGCTTTGACCACAACAGGATATCCGTACGGCTTCAATATCTTTTTCAGTGCCGTCTTATTGTAATCCTTTTCATCAATGAATTCCCATTTTGCTGTCGGGACCCTAACGCTTTTTGCCATAACCTTCGATACGTTCTTATCCATACACATTCCGCTCGTCTTAGCATCAGAACCGACATAGGGTATCTGCAGAAGCTGTAAGAGAGCCTGGATCTCACCGTTCTCCCCCTCTCCCCCGTGAAGCCCTATAAACACCTTGTCAGGCTTAAATTTCACAAGTTCCGTAGTGAGCTCAAGCACAACTTGAGGCGTATTCTTAACTTTACCTTTCGGGACATAAGAAAAGTCCTTTTCCGCTTTATAAATTTGTGCAGGAAAAGCAGTGTCCATCAGATAACTTTCATATCCCGCTGCCGCGATACCTCTTGCCACCGCGTTGCCAGTCTTGATACTGATCTCTCTTTCTGTCGAGAATCCGCCGCATATAGTGAGTATTTTTTTCATGATAATATCCTGCATTTATAATTTAACATGTTTGTAATTTACTCTTTTTTACTTCTAAGAGCAAGATAACAATAGAGGTATGCCAAATAGTGACCTAACCTAAACTTTTTTGGAATTTGAACCATCTATAACTTCCCAGTGTCCGCTTTTATCTGACCCTATCCTTTTTATAAGTGATAATTCTTTAAGTTTCTTAAGTTGTCTTGTAATGGTAGCTCTGCTGATACTCATTTTATGAGACAATTCGACCTTTGTTGCCTTTGGATTATGCCTTAATTCATTCAAAAGATTTCTTAGAGGCTCAATTAGAGGCTCAATTAGAGGATCATTTAGAGGCTCAATCCTTTCTCTTGTGAATTTTATCGAATAAAAATCTCCGAATTCAAACTGAGGCTGAGCAGAACCCGATTCTTCAAGCAGAGTTCTGATCTTTGTTATGCCTGTACCCATATTTTCTACGAAATCGATCCTGTGAAGCAGTGATGCGATCAGCTGATTCCTGCGTACCGCTTTCTTACCGAATTCTTTTTCAGTCAATCCTCTAGGCAGTCCGCCCGGGTTGGATATTTCTATTCTGTCATCGAATATCTCGATAACTGTATGTGATCCTGTAAGGAAATAATCTCTATGTACGACGGCATTAATAACCGCCTCTCTCAGAGCATCAAGAGGCAATTCATATATCTCTTTTCTTCTAGCTGTACCTGTCATTTCATACTTAACACGAAGTTCCTGCCTTACAAAATGAAGAGCATTATCAATGTTGGTTATAATATCCTGAGTATAATCTTTTCTGTTAAGAACAGTAAACCTTTCCGTGCCGTCAAAAACACCGCAGGTAATAGTAGCCTGCTCGCATAACAATTGTATTGAATCAGAGAAAAACAGAACACCTGCATTTTTCATTTTAAGTTCATTGTTGACCTTTTCCGCGACACCGAGATTAATAAGAACAGTCTCGTCATCAAGATTTTGCGTAATTCCCGCCATTTTCAGGTAGCCTGCAAGCTTTGCCGGTGAGTAATCCTTTTTAAAATCAAATTTTTTGTGTATCTGTTCTTCAAAACGGATCCGTCCTTCATTGTAAAGGAAATCGATTATCTGATCTCTTTTCATCTTTTGTGCATTAGTACCCATTCTGACAAAGAAACCTTCTGAACACTGGTATGGTTTTTCGGTACCTTCGGGAACAATAACAATAAGAATATTCTCATATTGAACTAATTCTATCTTAACGGCAGGCTGACAATTATTTGCTATATCCTGAATTTGAGATTTAAGCTTGTTCGTAACTTTGATACCTTTAACTTCACCGCTATCGGTAATTCCTATGTATATCTTACCGCCTGAAGCATTTGCGAAAGCAGTGACCTCGCGTGAAAGTGAGCTGTTAACATCTTCTTTAAATTCCACAAGATAAGATTCTCCGTTCTGGAGTATATATTCAAATTCTGCTTCATTCATTTCATTTCCCATCTTTACTTTCCCTCCTGTTAATTTACTCTTTTACACTTCTAAGAGCAAAATAACAATGGAGGTATGCCAAATAGTGTCATAGCAAGGATTTTTTTCGATTTTTCTTGCATACGTATATCTGCTTCATTGATTCGGACCTGAACCCGCTCTTATCAAAATCACCATATTTATTTAGGATCTCAAAATTATTATACCTAACCATCATATCCGCTTCAAGAGGATAGTAACATCTCATATCGAGCTTCTGATCTATTATCTTTTCTCCGATCTTATGCCTCCAGATGCACCTGAGAGTTTGAGTCGCAGAGTCATATTTAGTCTTTTCCGAAAGAATGACTTCTTCACCGCCATCAAGAGTAAATCGGTTGATTTCTACGAACTCTTTCTCTCTGCCTATCATTAAATGTATGCTGGGATTGAAAATATCGAATACAAAAATCCCGTCATCCTTCAGATGCTTAGCTACCGAAGAGAACACTCTGGAGACATCTTCAACAGAGTAAGTATTCTGAAGAGAGTTGAAAGGAATGAATATCATAGAAAACTTCTGCTCGAGATCAAAATCCCTCATATCCCCGAGAGTGAAATCAATATCCAGACCGTGCTTCCGGGCTTTTTCTTTTGCGCTGTCAAGCATTGATTCTGTAAAATCAAGACCCGCAATATTAATACCCTTTTCCTTTAAAGGGATCGTCAGACGCCCCGTCCCGCAGCACAGTTCAAGCACGCCTTCATTATGCTCTTCGGCAAGTTCATAATAAAAATTTAGATCGCCGTCGAAATTGTTCAGTTTATCATAGATCTGCGGGTCGTATATAAAATCACCCACTCCGTATTCTTCAGTTACCATAATTTCCTCCTCTTATTTGAACTGTCCGATTTTTCCGGACAGTTGACTTCAAATTGTAGTCAACTCAAAACCATATTGCGCATCTCCGCAAAATGGTCCAATACTTATAGCTACCTGGGGACAATTTGTACCCATGTAGGTATATCAATTCTGTATATATACAAAGGACTGCGGTGGAATCTTATTGAAATCAGAACTGATATCTAAAGGTCTTTCATACTTTTTTGTGCCGTCGAATATATTATCAGCAAATTTAGGCTTAATCGACAATAATACTTTCATTTCATTTCCCGTACTTAGCC
>JAFGUL010000101.1 GCA_016938535.1 Candidatus Delongbacteria bacterium | reverse complement strand
AGCGAAAATTCCATACAGCCTCATTCAAAAGTCGCGTAAATATAACATAAAAATACGGGATTTGGTACTATGATTTTATGATTTGTATTCCTCTTTTTCCGCAAGCCAATATCTTCTGCCGTCGTTTGTGCGTTTGAGCAGTCCGCTCTCTATCATTTCCCGCCTTAGAAGAGGATGATCGGTGAAAGTGTGCCAGTTGTTGATAATTTCATTGACCTCTTTTTCGGTGTAATCTTTACCTTTATCGAATTTCCTTAGTAAATATTCGAGTACTGCCTGTTTTTCCGCCATCTTTTTAGGCCATCGGGTTATTCTTCCCTCGGCATCTTTCAGGCGGTCTATGTTTATATTATCTATCTTCATTTTATTCACCTCCGTTTATCATAAGGTTGAAATTCGTTTTCAGGTATAGGAAAGGATAAAACATGTCGTTGCTGAAGCCTTCGTAGGTGTTGAAGCCCCAGATCGTTATTCTCGGATTGAATTCGATCCCGAGGCTGAAATGTTTGAACTGAATATAATTTAAACCGAGTGCAGCGTTAATATCAAATCCCCAAAGCTGATCGCCGCTGATGGTTTCCGTGCCTGTGTAGTTGCCGTATTCATCGTATTCTCTGATCTCTATCGGATTTTTGTATGACCAGAACATGGATTTTACGCCTGCTCCGGCTGAAAAATAATTTCCGATAAAAGTATGCTTCGGAGTTGTATAATACCGGTAATCCATTCCCGCGAACAGAGTTATTACACCGCCGTCGAGAGCTTTCACAATCTTATCTTCTTCAGGAACGAACTCTGCTGTTTGCGTGGTTTGAAGGGGAGAATATTCTAATCCGATATCAAAACTTAGAGAATTTCTTTCACCGACAAACTGATTTCCCGTAAACGCGAATGAAGTTACTCCGTAAAAGCTTTTCGTACTGAGAACTCCGGTGCCGAATTTGAGCCCCAGCCATAGGTCTTTTAGAGGTTCGTTCTCATTTGAGCGTTCATAGGTAATAAATGTGCTGTCGGCCGGAATGTATTCAGGTTCCTCGACTTCAACAACTGCGTCAACCTTTCGTTCACCATGATAATCATCCGATGCCTTTTCCATAGCATCAGACAGGCTTCCGGCTCTCCTGCTTGATGGCGAGCATGAGATCAATGTCAGTACGATTAAGGTTAATATGATTGTAATGAGTGGTTTCATTACTTTACTTTCTCCAAAAAACTTTTTTCTTCTCACAATTCTTTTTCAAGATCATAACGGGTTATTTTGTATCCAAGTTTTAAATTCAGATTTAACATAGTACTATTTGGAGAATAGACATTCGTTCTGATCCTTTTTACTCCCTTATCAATGGCAACTTTCTCGATGCGGTTTTTTAATACCGTTGCTATTCCCTTTTTTCTAAATTCAGGGGCTACCCATAAAGAGATTATTTCGGCTGTCTCAGGTTT
>JAFGUL010000100.1 GCA_016938535.1 Candidatus Delongbacteria bacterium | reverse complement strand
GACCAGACCGTTCAGGTCTCCGCACCACTCGATCTCGGATTCTGCTTTAGTAGGCGGCGGCAGGTTCCCCAAGCCCGGCGAGATCAGTCTGGCGCACAACGGTGTTCTTTTTCTCGATGAGCTTCCCGAATTCAAGAAAAATGTTCTTGAAGTGATGCGTCAGCCTCTTGAGGACAGGGAAGTGACCATTGCCCGCGCGTCCTCGACCTTAAAATTCCCTTCAAATTTTCTCATGGTAGCCGCAATGAACCCCTGTCCCTGCGGATATTACGGAGACCCCACAAGGGACTGCACATGTCCGCCGCACAAGATAAGAAGCTATCTCAGCAGAATATCGGGCCCGTTAATGGACAGAATTGATATTCATATAGAGGTTCCGGCTTTAAAATACGACGAACTTTCACAGAAAAAAGATGCTGAAAAAAGCGAGACGATCAGAGACAGGGTCATCAAGGCAAGAAAAGTTCAGAATGAAAGGTATAAAGGAAGAAAGATCTACTGCAATTCAGGCATGAACCAGAAAGATCTTAAAAAATACTGCTCTCTCGATGCTGCTTCAGATTCGATACTGAAAAGAGCGATAGATTCACTTTCACTTTCAGCCAGAGCTTATAACAGGATACTCAAAGTGGCAAGGACAATAGCCGATCTGAACGGAAAAGAAAGCATCGCTGTAGAACATATAGCCGAAGCGGTTCAGTACAGAAGTCTCGACAGGAAATATATTTAAGAGGAGAACTTATGAAAACTTTCAGGATAAATGATTATTTTTTTATAGGCTTCCTTCTGCTTATATCCATGGCGTTCTTAAAACTTCTGATCCCGTTCATGATAGATATATTCCTCGCATTCGTTCTATACATAATATTCAGAAAGCCTTTCGCATATTTTCTGAAGAAGACCAAAAGCAGAAAACAGGCATCGGCGATCACGGTGACACTTGTGATAGTTGTAGTCACGATCCCGCTCTTCTTCGTTGGGATGATGGTATCTTTTGAGGCAACGGAGAATTACAAACTTCTGATGGAGAAAATGCCCGAGATCCAGAAGATGCTGACGGCGGATTATTTAAGGGAAATAGCTCTGAAAATACCGTATCTGGGAGATTCGATCGCGGAAGAGATTAGCTCGGTCGATATAGAAAGAGTCAGAGAGGTCAGCAGTGATATCTTCATGTCCGTCAGTACATACACGATCAAATTCGTTCAGTCTGCATTTTTAAATCTGACTTCGTTCGTAATGCACCTTTTCATAACTCCGTTCATTCTTTTCTTCCTTTTCCTTGAGAACAAGAAACTTTCTTCCAGAATAAGAAATGTTCTGCCGTTCGAGCGATCCGACGAGAAAAAAGCGGTAGAAGAACTTATCAAGATCACTGATACGATCGTCATTTATACTTTCCTTATAGGAGTTGCTGAAGGTGTTTATGCGGGAGCACTATTCTCAATATTGGGAATAAGTTCACCGTTCTTTTGGGGAGTGATAATGGTAATATTGTCCATGATCCCGATATTGGGCTCTAACGGCGTGATCGTTCCTATGGCGATTATTCAGCTTATCATGGGTAATTATACAAAAGGGATACTTTTACTTGTTCTCGGAGCAGGGGCGGTAGTTATGAGCCAGTTCATAATAAAGCCCAAAATTTCCGGTGACAGAAGCGGTCTCCATCCTGTCATGATGCTCATTTCAACTATAGGCGGTATCGCATGGCTGGGGATGTCGGGATTTCTCGTGGGACCTCTGATCGCCGCTTTAACGATAGTGACCTGGGATCTTTTCGCGATCAAATTCAAGGTCAAAGAAACAGAAGTTCAGCCGGATGATATATAGCATTTTAAAGAATACTTTTCCCGCACTTTTTATAGTATGGACGCTCTTTCTTACCGGATTTGCTCTTTCTGACAGTCCGCCCGAAGGATTTTCAGGTATTTTCTATCTTGAGCATATAAAGATACTGATCGCTTATACGGCCCTCGGTCTCGTCATCGGCGGTCTGAGTGCGGGGATACTTGCCCGTAAAAAGAAAAAATATGCTTATTTTTTCGAGAATGAGGTCAAAAAATATTCGATCTATTTTATTAAATGTTTCAGTATATCGGCTCTAATAATTTTTGTTCTCGTATCGAGAGAGCTTATAAACAATCCGCTGCTTTTTAAAGATGATCTGCTCAACGGTTCATTCTGGTTTCACGGAGTTTTCAACTTTATCAAAGATAAATTCTCTCCTATGTATTTTACCGTTTTTTTCGGTCTGATAATATCTATGAGCATACACAATCTGTCTTTCAATCTCTCAATTTATCAGGGTGCGAAAAGGATCGCGGGATATTCCGTGGCTCTAATATTTTCTGTTTTACTGCTCTTTAATTACGGATATCTCAATGCAGATTTTCAGTCAGAGGAAAAAAATATAGTTTTTATAGCAGTGGAGGGTCTAAGAAACTCAGATGTCAGAGGCAGAGAGATCAGGGACATGG
>JAFGUL010000099.1 GCA_016938535.1 Candidatus Delongbacteria bacterium | reverse complement strand
GGAATGGGAAAGCGGAAAGAAATATATCAGCTTAGACAAAAATGATGATGGGGACTTGTGAATTTACAGAAAAGATGTTGCATAATCGATAATGACCAAAGCGAAAAAATTTTACAATTAGAAAAAATTTGTATCTGGGCATACCAACCAAAACTTAATTTTATCGTAAATGATTTTAGTTTTAGCATGTTGAGTATCAAAATTTAGTTTGCATGTATTAAGCTTAATGTAATCCTCTAAAGCATATTATTCTGTTCGTGGAAAAATAGAAATAATGAAAAATACTTGCATAAATCGAATTGTTATATTATATTTGAGTTTGTTAATTAAGGAGGAAATGAAAAATGTTGGTAGAATATACTTTCGGGAACTATAAATCTTTCAAGGACCAAAACTCGCTATCAATGCTTGGAGTAAAGTCTTTTAAAGAGCATGAAGAAAGTAATGTAACAGTGAAGGAAAAATTCAAAATTTTGAAGTCAGCGGTTGTATATGGCAGCAATGCCGGAGGGAAAAGTAATCTTGTGAATGGTTTATCAGCTATGAAGAGATTATTGATGAATTCTTTCAGATTTGCTTTGGACGAAAGAAATTCATTAAATGTTGAGAAGTATCTTCTGAATAGTAAAAGCACAGAAATTCCATCTTATTTCGAGGTTGTTTTCTACCAGAAAGAAATAAGATACAGATATGGTTTTGAGATCTTGAATGAAAAAGTTGAGGGAGAATGGTTGTTTTATAGCCCGATAAAAAAGGAAGTTCCGCTTTTTGAGAGAGATCAAAAAGAGTTCATAATAAACAAAACTTCCTTCAAAGAAGGAGTTGAGTTTAGTGATAAATTAAGGGATAATGTTCTTTTTATCAGCCTGATAGCTCAATTTAAAAATGAAAGTATCTCGAATGAAGTTATTAATTGGTTTAAAAACGTTAATGTTATAAATGGAATACAAGATCTTCAGTACAGCCGTTACACGTATGATAAATTCATGAGAGATGAAGATTTTAAAAAATGGCTATCAAGTATTGTGCAAGGTCTAGAAATTGCCAATATCGAAATAGAAGATGTGGATATCTCTGACAGATTTATGCTGGGTAAAAACGATTCAATTAAATTTAGTATGGTTTCTGAGAATACTAACGGGGAAATAAAAAAGCATAATATTAAAAGCGCTAAGATTACAACTTGGCATAAGCGTTATAACGAAAATAATTTACTAATTGACGCTGTGCCATTCGATTTCTTGTCTCAAGAATCTGAAGGTACTAAAAAATTCATAAACTTGTTGGGACCGTGGTACGATACAATAAAAAATGGAAAAGTATTGATAATTGATGAGCTGGATTCAAGACTGCATACATGTATTACGAAGTACCTTATTTCTATTTTTAATAACAAAAGGAATAATAAATCACAGCTTATTTTTACATCACACGATGTAAATCTGCTTGATAAAGAACTGTTCAGAAGAGACCAGATATGGTTTGTAGAAAAGGATCAGTTTGGAGCTTCTTCTTTATATTCATTAGCTGATTTTAAAGCAGTAGGCGTAAGAAATACTTCCTCATTCATTAGAAACTATGTTAATGGGAAATATGGTGCTCTTCCGCATATCAAAGTTAATAAAGACATGGAAAATTTGATATATGGTTAGAAAGCATCGTAAAGGTATTCCAAAAAGAACACGGAAAGGTTTTGAAGAACGATCAGGAGAATCGAGAAAGTTAATTGTCTTCAGTCTTATGCATTTCGACCAGAATCAAGGTCAAAGTTTTGATGAATGGGAAGAGGATAAGATATTAGCGAAAATGCTCGTACGCTTGAGAGAGATAAACGGATACACAGTAATCGAAGCAATAAATAAAGATATACTCAAAGACTATGGTAAATTCCCTGAAAATACTGAATTCAGATTTCCGATTTATATTCATCCAGGTGTTAACTGGGCCTCATTAAAAATTCAAGGGAAAGAAAGGGTAGCAGGTTATATTGAAGATAATGTCTTCTATATCGTATTTCTCGACAAAGATCATAAATTCTGGTTATGTGAGAAAAAACATACTTAAAAAAATAAATAAGGAGGTTCTATGAACGAACAATCTGAAAACAAAAACAACCCTGAACACGATAAAGTTTATACTTTAATCGTAAACGGCAGAGAAAAAACATGGAATGAAAAAGAAATATCATTTGAACAAGTAGTTATACTTGCATTTGGATCAATTTCTCCAAAGCCCAATATGATTTATACTATTACTTATAAAAGAGGACACGGTAATAATCCTGAAGGATTAATGGAGAAAGATGACATTCTTAAAGTTAAAGACGGAATGATTTTTAATGTCACAGCAACTGATAAATCTTAATCCCGATTTAAAACAACTGAGAGACGAGGGATATTATATTGAGATAAAAGACGGATATCTTTTATTGCATGATGTACCTTATCTGAATAAAGACAAAATCGTGTTAACCGGTACTATAGTCTCTCAGCTTGTTTTTGCAGGAGGAAATTTAGTTAAGCCCAAAGATCATGTTGCATATTTTATCGGAGGACCACCTTGTGATAAAAATGGTATAATGCTTAACTCATTAATAAATAATACTGCAAAGAAGAAATTAACAGTTACTTTGGAAACAGATTGTATGTTTTCAAGTAAACCTGCAGGTGGGTATAAAAATTACTATGATAAAATGATAACGTATCTGAATATAATATTAACTCATACAAAATCAATTGACCCGAATGCAACAGCGAAGACTTTTAAGGTTATTGAGGAAAAGGATGAACAAAGTATTTTCCGATATTTTGATACTAATTCAAGCAGGGCTGATATCTTGGGGGTGTCTACGAAATTAGAAAACCAAAAAATAGCAATTGTAGGCCTTGGTGGAACAGGGTCTTATATATTAGATTTTTTGACCAAGACTCCGGTTACAGAACTACATTTATTTGATGAAGATAAATTTTTGAATCATAATGCATTTCGGTCACCTGGGGCACCATCAATTGAAGATTTGGAAAAACAACCTTCAAAAGTATCATATTTTTCAGGAATCTATATAAAAATGCGAAAGAATATAATCGCGCATGAATATTTTATTGACGAAAAGAATCTTAACGAATTGAAAGGTTTTAATTTTGTTTTTTTGTGTATAGATAATAGCAAATCTAAGAAAGAAATTATAGAATTTCTTCACTCAGAAAATATAAATTTCATTGATTGCGGAATGGGATTGAGCCTAGTAGACGATGTTATTATTGGTTCTCTCAGAGTTACTTTAAGCTCATCAAATAAAAAAGATCATGTATTTGAAAGGATAAACACTTGTGACACCGATGAAGATGAAGCATATCAATCTAATATTCAAATTGCAGAGTTGAACGCATTGAATGCAGCTTTAGCAGTTATCAAATGGAAGAAGAAGTGTGGTTTTTATCAGGATATAGAAAAGGAATTTAATATTGTTTATTCATTAAATGTTAATCAACTAATTAGTTCAGATTATGAAGCATGAATTTGTGAAAAATATACCTGAGTTTGTTGAAGAGAATAAAATCTACATTTCCATTGAGTTTTGTGTAGCTGTTCACAAATGTTGTTGCGGATGTGGGAAAGAAGTTGTTACTCCGCTTTCTCCTACAGATTGGAAAGTCACTTTCGATGGAGATTCAATATCACTTTATCCTTCTATTGGGAATTGGAGTTTCGATTGTAGATCTCATTATTGGATAACTAGAAATGAGATTATTTGGGCAGAAAAATGGGATGATGATGAAATTATAAAAAACAGAATCTATGATAAAGAAAATAAATCAGACTATTATCAAAAGAAAGCTGTTGGGAATAAAAAACGAAATAAAAAGAAAAAGAAGAAAAGAAATAAGTCTAGAATATCAACGTTGCTAAATAAGATATTTAGTTAATATTGTCGAATTATTATCCTTGCCTTTTGGTTGACAAAGTTTTAAATTGTTGTATATAGTGTCAACCGCCATGGGAGTAAAAAATGAAAAATATTTTTTCTAAAAGGCTTAAGAGCGCAAGGCTGATAAAAGGCTATTCGATGCAGGAATTGGCTGAAATGCTGAATGTGTCGAAGCAGATGATTAGTAAATACGAAAAAGGTCTGTCGGTCCCCGACAGTTCTGGTCTGATCAGGATGTCCAAAGCGCTTGGGCAGAACGCGGATTATTTTTTCAAGCCGTCCGCTGTTGAACTGAAAGAGGTCAAATTCAGAAAGAAGTCATGTTTTTCGGCAAAAAAACTGAAAGCTCTGGAAGAAGAAGTTCTCCAAAGCGTAGAAAATTATCTCGATGTTGAAAGCATACTGGCTATAAAGTCGGAATTCAGAAACCCTCTGTCGGGATTAAATGCAGATACTTACGAGGATATAAAAAAAGCCGCGGAAACTTTAAGGAAAGCCTGGGATCTAGGTCACGATCCGATCCATAACGTTATCGAGCTTATGGAGAATAATCTGATCAAAGTGATAGAAATATCTGCCAGTGATAATAAATTCGACGGACTGTCATCATTTATAGACAATAAATATCCCGTGATAGTGATAAATGACGGTATGAATACTGAGAGAAAAAGATTTACCCTTCTTCATGAGCTCGGTCACCTGCTTCTTGAATTCAAAGACGATATTACCGAAAAAGATCAGGAACATTTCTGCAACGCGTTCGCCGGGAACATGCTTCTTCCTTCCAAAGTGCTGAGTGAGGATTTCGGGGTAAAAAGAGAAAGAATATCGCTCCAGGAAATGAAAGCCGTTCAGGAGAACTTCGGAATAAGCATTCAGGCAATAATTTACAGGCTCGTTGACGAAAAGATCATAAGTAAAAGCAGTCAGGAGGATTTTTATAAGAAATATAATTCAATCTCCGGGATCAAAGAAGAAGTTGATATGCAGAGATACTGTGTGCCGGAAAGATCGGAAAGATTTTACAGGCTTGTTTACAGAGCTTTAACTCAGGAACTGATCTCAATCGGAAAAGCGGCTTCGCTTCTAGGCAAACAGCTGTCCGAAGTCCGAAAGAATTTTTCGGTGGTGATCGACTGATGCGCATCGTTATAAATGACGCGAATATTCTTATGGATCTCGCCGATCTGGATATGCTTGACCTCCTGAGTTCTCTGGAATATGAATATCATACAACAGACCTCGTTATAGCTGAAGTAGACGATGAGAGGCAGCAAACGGAAATAGACGCATTTATAAATAAAGGTAAAATGATAGTAAGGACATTCACGGATATTGAGATCATAAAAATATCTGCTGAAAGTTCAGAGTATAACGGATTAAGTCTGACCGACCGTTCAGTGCTTCATTATTCAAAAGAAACGAACGGGATATTGATGACGGGAGACGGAAAACTGCGAAGAGTCGCTCAAAATGCAGAGCTGGAAGTCAGGGGAATACTGTTCATTTTCGATCAGCTTGTTGAAAAGAATGTAATTACGGAAGAAACTGCATATAAAAAGCTAAAAGAGTTATATGCTTTCAATTCAAGACTGCCCGTTTCAGAAGTAGAGGTAAGACTGGTTAAGTGGGGAAAGAAATGATTTTCGCTCTCTGCGTAAATAATATATTGTACGATATCTCAGAGAATATCAGATCAATGATAAGCATGATCCGGGAAGCTTCGCTTAATGGCGCGAAGTGCGTTGTTTTTTCCGAAGCGGCTTTTACTGGTCTTGTGAATAATGACGATCCTTCGCACGATTTGGCTCTGTCGTTCTCGTTGGATGATCCTGAGATTAAAGAAATATTCGAATTCTCTCAAAATTGCGGAACTGACGTTGTATTCGGTTTTTTCGAGAACAATGAAGGTCATATCTGCGATTCAGCTGTTTACTACGACAATCAGACGAATTCAAAGTATGTGTACAGGCGTATTTCTGAAGGCTGGTTCGGACCGAAAGCGGACAGAAGAATATATACATGCGGTTCTGATACAGAAGTTTTTACGACCGGGATCGGAAAGGTATCATTACTGATCTGCGGAGACCTTTTTGATGAAAACCTGATAAAAAGGATAAGAGAGAATGACTCGAAACTGCTGATCGTTCCTTTCGCGAGATGTTTTCCTGAAAGTGTCGCCGATCCTAAGACAGAATGGGACTTGAATGAAAAGTATGCCTATTCGGATCAGATAAGAAAGACCGGAAAGAAATCAGTTCTCGTTAATTATATTTCGGGATACGGAACAGGAGATTATTTCGGTGGGGCAATGGTAGTAGATTCAGACGGTAAAATAATTGAAGAAAAAGCTGCGTTCGAAAAAGGGATTTTATATATAGATGTCAATAGTTAAACAGCAAAAAGACAATGGTTTTATTTCATAATAAACGTGAAAATCCAATGGTGTTTTGACATATATATTGCAAAAACACAATGGTGTTTGTATATTTCGGCTATAATAATGGAGTCGGTATGAAAAGATATTTTGAGTCATATCTTGAAGAATGGAAAAGTAGAACAAGCAGAAAACCGCTTATTGTCAGAGGGGCAAGGCAGATAGGTAAAACATACACTGTTGAAGAGTTCGGAAGAACGAATTTTGAGAGAGTTATAAAGATCAATTTCGAGGAAAAGCCGGAATTCAAGAGCTTTTTTAATACTAACGAAGTTGATGAAATACTGCTGAATATAAACGCTTATTTTAACTATAAGATCGAACCTGGCAGAACTTTACTTTTTTTAGATGAGATACAGCAGTGTCCGCAAGCTATTACGACATTAAGATACTTTTACGAAAAAATTCCCGGACTGCATGTGATAGCGGCCGGTTCGCTTCTCGATCATGTTCTGAACGATAAAAAATATTCTATGCCTGTCGGGAGAATTGAGTTCGCTTATATGCATCCTCTGAATTTTTACGAATTTCTTATTGCTTTGGGTGAAGAAGGCCTGGTAAGCTACATAGAAAATTACAAGCCGGATAAAGCTGTGAGTCCTCCGATCCACGAGAAACTCCTCAAGTATGTAAGACTTTATTATTTTATCGGAGGAATGCCGGAAGCTGTGAGAGAGTATTCTTTGAACGCAGATATAGTAACAGTCGAAAGGATACACGAAAGTATCTTACGGACACTCGAATATGATTTTTCAAAATACGGAACAAGATCTCAGCAGGAAACTCTTGTTACAGTGATGAGATATATTCCTGCAGGATTGGGCAGAAAAGTAAAATATTCAAACATTGATCAGAGCAGCAGATCAGATGTTATAAAAACGGCAATTCGGCTTTTGATGTTTAGCAGGATCGTACACATCATATATCATACAAAAGCCGCCGGAATCCCTCTTGAGCAGGGAAAAGATACAAAGATCTATAAACCGCTGTTCTTTGATATCGGACTCGCCAACCACATACTTAAATTAAGGCTGACGGATATTGATAATCTTATCACGATAAATGAAGGCGGACTTGCAGAGCAGTTCGTCGGACAGCAGATGTTGTCTTCTGAACCATTCTTTCTTGACCCGCAGCTATATTATTGGACAAGGGAAGCAAGGAATTCGGCTGCAGAACTTGATTTTCTTGCCGAAGCGAATAATACAATCATTCCCGTTGAAGTAAAAGCCGGAAAAACGGGTACTCTCAAATCGCTTCAGGTATTTATTGAAGAGAAAAAAAATAAAATTGCGCTGAGACTGAATGCTGATCAGCCGTCTGTTACCTTATTTTCCAGTGGTTGCAGGCTCATTTCTCTTCCGCTATATCTGGCTGGAGAATGGAGAAGATTAATTGACTAATATGCAGATATCCATTAAACCTTTCGATCTCAATAGCGCGGAAGAAATGGTCAGGCTGTTCTCAACTGATGAGGTCGTCAGAAAAGAGCTCGGCCTTGATCGGACTGAATTTTCGGCTGAGGAAGAGTTTAAGTTCGTTACGGACTGGTGCAGGAAAAAGAACGCGGAGCAGTTCGTGATCAGATACGGAAACGAGTTCGCTGGAATGATCAGTCTCAGTCATATTGATATAAGGTCAGCTACCGCCCGTACAGGTTACTGGATCGGCAGCAGGTTCAGGAATAAAAGTATAGGATCCAAGGCGTTCGAAGCTCTGCTCGGAATAGCTATAAGTAAAGGCATTTCAGAAGTCAGAAGCGATATAGACAAAGACAATGAATACTCGCTCAGAATATGGCGGAAATACAATCCGGTCATCAAGGAAAAAGACGAAAAACAGTACACTGTCCGAATGAAGATTTAAATATTTAATCCTTGTATTTCAGATTGCATATCGTTATATTCTAATCATGATACTATCAAATGATACTATCAAGTGCGTAAAAGGAGACAAATGAAGCCGCCTTACGATATTACGACAGAGATACTGAACCTTACAGCTTCCATATCGGAAAAGCTCGGTGCGGTCGATTCATTCCATCTGAACAAGCCGTCCCCGAAACTGAGAAGAGAGAACAGAATAAAGACCGTTCAGTCCTCGCTTGCTATTGAGGGCAATACTCTGAGCCTGGACCAGGTAACGGCTGTTTTTGATAATAAGAAAGTCGCTGGACCTGAAAGGGACATACTCGAAGTAAAGAACGCGAAAAATCTTTACGACCGCATAGGCGAATTCGATCCTCTCTCCTCAGTATCATTTCTTAAAGCTCATTCTATACTGATGAAAGGTCTCACTGAATCCCCGGGTACTTACAGAAGCGGTTCGGTCGGTGTTGTCAAAGGAGATGAAGTCATGCATCTCGCTCCTCCCGGCGACAGGGTCGGTTATCTGATGAAAGACCTTTTTGGTTATCTGAAAAATGATAAAGATACGGTACTGGTAAAAAGCTGCGTATTCCACTACGAGACAGAATTCATCCATCCTTTCACGGACGGTAACGGCAGAATGGGAAGGTTTTGGCAGAGCGTAATACTTAAAAGCAGATATCCGGTATTTGAATTCCTGCCTGTCGAAAGCATAATCAAACAGAAACAGCGGGAATATTACGATGTTCTGGCAAACTGCGACAGTTCAGGTAAGTCGACAGAATTCATAGAGTTCATGTTGTATATAATAGATTCCGAGCTTGAAAAAATACTTCTGACGCAAACAAGGGTATTAAGCTCAGAGGACAGACTGAATGAAGCTAGAGAGAAATTCTCAGGGAAAGAATTCTCAAGAAAGGATTATCTCCGCATGTTCAAAGGCATATCGACTGCAACGGCGAGCAGGGATCTTAAATCGGGAACTGATTTAGGTATTCTAATCAAGTCCGGAGAAAGGAACAGAACGGTCTACGAATTCTCCTGAGTATAATCCAAGAAAAAGGGATAGATCATGAACGCGAAAAAAGGAATAGCTGTTTTTATACTGCAGGTTATAACTGCAGCATTATACTTAATCTACCAACCATGCTGAGGAAATCCGATGGAAGGCCTGTTAGGCTTTTTGATCACGCTTTTTATAATATTCGGTATAAGCTACTCTTTTATAAGTGCGCTAAAAAACGAACCGAACAAAAAACTTACTATAATATCGTTTGTGTTAAACATGCTCATTCTAATGATACCGCTCAGTTATTGCCTTAAAGATTTCATAGACAGGCTGGGATTTTACTTGGTTTTGCATTAAACAAAATTTTTAGTTTGATTTCGAATCATAAATTTTCTATTATTAGTTAAATATGACCTAAAGGAGAGAAAACATGAAATTCAAATTATATTTCCTTGTTACGGTTTTCTTTTTATCATGTACTATCGACCGGACTCTATCCAAATACCAGTCCGGCGAAGAGTTCAATTCACTTGCTAAGAAAAAAGACGCAAAAGTAAAACTGATCAGCGGTAAAGAGCTTCCGGTAAAAAATATCAGCTATGACGGAGAGATTTTCAGTTTTGATCGGGATGAGACACAACCAGGAACACTACCGGTAGACAGTGTGCAGAGCATAGAGATATATAAAACAAAGCGCTTCATAACGGCACTGAAATACGCGGGTACCGGACTTGTTATTTCATACTTGAGCGGGATCGCGGCCATGACTATAGCTTCCAGTGATGAGAAGATATGGGCAGAGCGTGTGATCGGGATAGGGTTTTTATGTACCACCGGAATGACAGTCAGGGGTGCAGTAAAAGGTGTAGAAGCGCATTATGAGATAGTAAACTGGAAAAAGGAATAATAATGGGAGGATTTATGCGTATCTCAGTAATTATTATATCTGTGTTAATGATCCTGTCATGTTCCGGAGAGCGGGTACTTAAAAAGAATGAATCGGGAAGAGAATTCAATGCGGCTGCAGAGAACAGAGAAGCAAGTGTTGTTTTGGAGACCGGAGACACCCTGTCTGTTCGAAATATATTCTATAAAAAAGGAAATTTCATGTACGGTCCGGAGCATGGTGATTCACTCAGCTTTGATTCGGTGAAAAGCGTAAGCTTCTGCAGGTTACATCGTCTTGGAACAGGATTCAGGTATGCTTTAGTCACAATTGCCGCAGGATTAATTATTGGCGGTATTGCTGAGGAGATAGAAGGAAGAGATGAAATACCTGCCTATTTTATTGAATTGACCGCTCTGGGTCTTATAGCTTCACCAATAGCTTTCATTGCAGGTTATAGTACAGGCGAGAATATACGGTATGAGATGAAACACCGTAAATAATTGTAGTCAAAAGCGGATTAAATAAACAGGAGCTTTATGAAGAACGAAATATACAGTACGGCCTCCAATTGCAGGCACTACGCGATGTGCAAGATCGATTATCTGGGTACGGGTTTGTGCGCATCCGGTCCCGAAAGGGGGTTCGTGACTTTCTATCCGCAGGGAAGAATGGATCTTTACAAAGCTCTTGCTGACGGAACTGTGCCTGTCACTCCAGCGGCTGTCGAAGCGGCCGAAACCTGCACTTTGTGCGGGATATGTGATAAACAGTGCTATTTTATAACGGAATTGCGGCCGGTAAGAGTAATGAAGGCTCTAAAAGAGCTGGTTTCGGAATATGTTGAGAAGAACGGTATGCCGGAAGCCGACCCGGACGATCTTTTTCTGAAAGAGCTCAAAAAAATTACCGGCGAAAGATTCTCAACTTCGGACCCTGCGGTTCTGACAGCGTATTCGCACGATCCCTGTCCGGTAGCACCGGCAAGAATGCCCGCATATGCGTGCGTGCCGGGAAGTAAGAACGAAGTGGAACAGGTAGTAAAACTCTGCGCAGCCAATTCCATGCCTTATGCGGTAAGGGGAAACGGATCAAGCGTTATGGGTTTCGTCATGTCCGAAGGCGTTGTTATAGATCTTATAAGAATGAAAGAGATCATTTTCGACGAAAGGAACTGGAAGGTCACAGTTGGTCCCGGAGTCACATCTTTCGAGCTTCAGAAAGCAGCCACAGCGCGCGGATACAGGGTAAATGCGGCCGAACCGGCTGCCATGGTCTGCGGCAATCTGATGTGTTCGGGAATATTCTCACTGTTCTCTGCGTCTTACGGCATCGGCGCGGACAATATCATTACGGCCGAATTCGTCGGTCCAGATGGTAATACATTCAAAATTAATGAGCAGGATTCACCTAACTTATACGCGTACGAGAAAAAAGATTCCGCACTTAGAGGAATATGCGTATCCGCACAGATCAAACTTCACAGAAAGCCTGATGACGAGACAGGTGTGCTCGTTCCCTTCGAAGACCTTAAAGAAGCAGTTTCTTTCGCGAAGGAGCTTTCTTTCAGAAGGATAGGTTCCGCCATTGGAGTTCTTGGAGGAGAGTATCTTTCGGTATTCACCGCTCCGAGCACAAATCTGGCTTCAAAGATCAAGACTGTATTTACTAAAACCCTGAAAATGAATCATCCTGTGCTCGTTATAGGGGACAAATTCGATATGCAGGCAGTCAGGTCGATGAAACCGTGTGTAATAGAAAACGACCTGTTCAGCACGATCTATCTGGGACTTCCTTCACTGGCTGAATCAAAGTGGACTGATCTGATCGCGGAAATGAGCGGCGAAAGAGAACCATACGAGTTTTTGACCGAAAAAAGCCTAAAACCTCTGATAGAAGCAGCTCTGGATCCTTCTCCGGAGAATATCGCGTCTGCTTTTCCCAGAGATCTGAGCCCGTTCTTTGAGAAAGCTTACTCGGATCCGGACTTCACCGATCTTGTAAAACTTAACGAGTTCAGGATCCTGAGTTCCAGGATGGGGAGAGAAAAGCATGTTCTGGCCATAATCGTTTACACTCCCGCCGACCCGGATATAATTTCAGAACTTAATTCAGGTTTCGCAGAAATAGGCGACAGGAATTCTCTGAAGCACGATTACGGTTTTGTTACGCCTCTGGACAGCGGGAAGAGGGCCGTTTTCGAATACGATTATTATCTTGACCACACTGATCAGGCGGAAAGAAATTCTGCCGGAAAAGCCCTGGGAGAAATAGCAGAATTCATCGGGCGGTATTCGGGCGCCCATCCCGAAGTCAAATGGATAAGATACACTCTTTATCAGGGTTTCTGCAGAAAGGAGCATATTCTTTATGTCGACTGACCTCAGCAGAAAATTTCTTATTACGGGAGGCACTGGTTTTCTGGGCAGTTATCTCTTCACCGAACTTCTAAAAAGAGGATATGATATCACTCTTCTATGCAGACCTCAAAACGGGAAAACTCCAAAGGAGAGAGTGGAAGGAATACTTAAATGGTTCGGGCTTGAAAATAAAGAAACCGAAAATTTAAAAGTCATTGAAGGATATATAGACAGAGACGGTCTGGGACTGACGGAAGACAATTGCATGATTATGTATTCCGGGATCAGTGAAGTAATACACTGCGCTTCCGATACTGATTTTTCAGAAAGGAACCGGAAGGTCATAGAGGCCGCGAACATCGGGTGTTTGAATAATGTGCTCGAATTCGCCAAAAAATCAGGGGCCTGTCATTTTCACTATTTAAGCACGGCATACAGCTCCGGAACGGACGAAGGGGAGCTGAGTGAGGAGATATCTTATCCTTCCGGATTTACAAATGTTTATGAAGAGACCAAGAACAGGGCTGAAAAACTCGCGGACGCATTCTGCAGAGAGAACGGTATGAGGCTCACGATCTACAGGCCGTCAATAGTATACGGAGAGTCTCTGACGGGCAGGAGCAGAAAATTTAACGCGTTCTACTATCCGGTAAAAGCGATTTCGTATATAAAACAGATCATGCTCAAAGACATAAAAGAAAAAGGCGGCAGAAGAGCGGCGGCACTTGGAGTCAGCATGAAAGATGAAGGCACTGTTATTATGCCCATCAGGATAAGAAGCGCCAGGGAAGGCAGCATTAACCTGATACCCGTAGATTTTTTCGTTAAAGCAATGACAGCGGTTTTGGAGGATAACAGGAAGGGAGGAATACACCACATCGTTAATAAAGAACCCGGAGGCCTGTCGGAACTGATAGAATACACTTCACGTTATTTCGGAATAGAAGGTCTCGAAGTAGTATTCTCATAGACTGAATTAACGGAAAGGAACGGACTGGAAGAACTCTTCGAGAATTACATTAAAATGTATCTGCCTTACATTGCTGACAAAAGAAATTTCAGTACAGACAGAACCGATGATATCCTTTCGGGCGAAAACATCAAATGCCCGAAAATGACTTATGATATTTTCAGAAAATGTATTGATTATGCCGCTGGATCAGGTTGGGAAAGTAAAGATGAATGATTTTTGTGGTCAAAATCAGATTAATTGCTTAAATTAATTTGAAATGAACTATGGAGGCACGATGTTTTTTAAAAGAAAGATAATGACGGCAGTATTTTTGACTTTGGTTATGGCCCTGTCAGCTCAGAACATGCACATCTACAAGAAGGACAGGACGATCATAACGATCCCGGTCAGCGAAATAGATAAAGTTACCTACTCTTCATCTTCGCCTTCAGCGGCCGCCTCTGCTCCGGCAGCTATCGGTTCGGTTCAGAACGCGAACACTGTAATGGATGTAGAAGGAAGATCATACAGAACAGTGAGAATTGGAAGGCAGACATGGATGGCTGAGGACCTTAGAACAACAAGGTTCAATACCGGTGGCGTGATACCTAACGTTAGAGATGCCGGGGACTGGAAGGATATGTCAACGCCGGCTTATTCTTGGTATGACAATGTCCCTGAACTCGGAGGCGGGTACGGGATACTTTATAACGGCTATGCGATAGAGAACGGTTTTCTCTGTCCGAACGGATGGAGAGTACCTACAATGGACGACTGGGAAATTCTGATGAAAGCTTGCGGATCGATCGCTCAGGCGGGTGCAAAATTAAAATCAACCGAAAGCGAGTTCTGGACGGTACCGAACTCGGGAGCGGAGGATAAATTCAGTTTCAGAGCTCAGGGTACCGGCTATCGAACAAGTGTCGGAAATTTTACGATGAGAAAAGGAACGGGACTGTGGTGGTCATCAACTGCCGCGACATATTCGAACTACTCTACCATAGCCATGTACTATAATTATTCTTCTGCTGTCAAAGGAAGTTTTCCAAAGGCTCAGGGGGCCTGCGTAAGATGTGTGAAGGAAGATTATTAGACCGATTCAGGGGAGGGTAATATGGAAACCGCTTATACCGTAATGATAATGGCTTTAGTCTGGGGACTTGTCAGCGCGGTTTCGCTTCCTATGGGAGCGGTCTTCGGTTTATGGACTAAACCTTCAAGGAAAGTTACTTCTTCAATGATGGCTTTCGGAGGAGGAGCCCTTCTTTTCGCGCTTACGATCGAACTGTTCGCACATTCGATGCATCTCTCGGATCTGCATGAAGACAAATGGATAATATTGTCCACCGTCATAGGAGCAATGATAGGCGGGCTCGTATTTGAAAGTCTGAATCAGATTCTTAACAACAAAGGGGCTTTTCTCAGAAAAGCTTCACTTTTTAAAAGGCATGTTCAGCTTAAAAAGACCAGAAATGTCAAAAAAATGATCAAAAGCCTGAGTTCGATAAAATTCCTGCACCTTCTCCCGCCGGAAGAGATAGCTGAGCTCATGATGCTTGTAAAAACCAGGCACTATCATAAAGGCGATCTGATAATCACGCAGGGTAATGACGGGCTTGAACTTTTCTTTATTGCGAAGGGCAGGGTCGAAGTAATTAGAGACGCGGGGAACGGTCCTGAGATAATTGCGGAGATGGGAGCAGGTGAAACTATCGGTGAAATAGCGCTGATATCGGACTGCAAACGCACTGCGGATGTAAGGGCCGCGGAAGAGGTTGAGGCATACGTACTTGAAAAAAGTGATTATCAGCACATGATAAAACATTCTCTAGCCCTTCAGGATGCCAGCGTTGAGATCATTACAGAAAGACTGAAAGATATTTCCGAAAAGGACGAAAAATTCAAAGCTGAGGCTGTTAAATGGCAGATCAAAGCTCAGCAGAATATTAACAGGCTTACGATGCCGGTGACCGGGCATGATATCGATGCGGAAGTAAAAAAACACGGAGGAGCGGCTCTGGCCATATGGCTGGGCATCGCTCTCGACGGAATTCCGGAATCTCTTGTGATAGGAATGCTTACGGCATCTGCAGCAGCTGCGGGAGAACCTATGAGCATGGCGTTCATTGCGGGAGTATTTCTTGCCAATTTTCCCGAAGCAATGTCAAGCGCAGTGACAATGAGAAGCCAGAATTCCGGGATAAAAAAAATATTCTGGATGTGGATGAGCCTCTGCATAATGACAGGAGCAGGCGCGATGCTCGGGTCAGTAGTATTTCCTGCGCACCCCGTGGGTGTTGTCAGATACTTTATAGCCGGAATTGAAGGTATGGCCGCAGGAGCGATGCTGACAATGATCGCGAACACTATGCTTCCGGAGGCTTATGAGCACGGAGGCAGCACGATAGCCGGCCTTTCGACGCTTGCGGGTTTTATAATCGCGCTTGGTGTTAAACTAACAGGATAAAATATATCATGGAGATAAATAAATGAAGAAAGCCGAAGAATACGCATGGAAACTGCTGCCTGAACTTCTGAACACCGAAGGGATGTCGGGCAACTGCGGAAAAATAGTCGAACTTATGGAAAAGAAACTGAAAGCTCTTAAAGTGAAATACGAGATAACTTACAAGGGCGGGTTGATCATTAAGCTCAAAGGCAGAGACAACTCTAAAGTCAGGCTGCTGACAGCTCACGCCGACACGCTCGGCGGAATGGTGAAAAAACTCGGTGGCGACGGAAGGGTGTTCATAGTTCCTGTCGGCGGAGTATCTCCGCACAGCGTCGAGGGGGAATATGTGACCATCGAGACCGTGACGGGCAAAAGGTACCGCGGGACTGTTGTGCACAACAATCCGTCCGCGCACGTTAACAAGACCCTGGCGAACGAGGAGCGCAGCTTCGAGAACATTAGCGTCAGGCTCGACGAAAAGGTCAAAAGCGCCGACGACGTGAAAAAGCTCGGTATCTCAGTAGGCGATTACTGCTACTTCGACCCCCGCATCGAGGTGACCAAATCCGGATTTGTCAAGTCCAGACATCTTGACGACAAGGCGGGAGTGGCGGCGCTTTTCGGAGCGGTCGAGTATTTTGCCCGCACGAAGGAGACACCCGCTTACGAAACATGGTTCTACATCTCCGTCGCCGAGGAGACAGGGAACGGGACCGTCTCGAAACTTCCGCAGAACTGCTTCGAGATAGTGGCAGTCGACATGGGCGCGTTAGGCAACGGACAGACATCGGACGAATACACAGTTTCGATCTGCGCGAAAGATTCTTCCGGCCCGTTCGATTATGAGCTGAGAAAGAAGATCGTCAAAATTGCGGATAAGAACAAGATACCTTACAAAGTCGATATCTATCCCATGTACGGATCTGATGCCGCTGCCGCTCTGAGGACAGGCATAGACGCGAGACACATGCTTTTCGGTCCCGGAGTTGACGCTTCTCATTCTTTCGAAAGACTTCATAAAGATTCTTTGAACGCAACGACTGAATTG
>JAFGUL010000098.1 GCA_016938535.1 Candidatus Delongbacteria bacterium | reverse complement strand
TATATAGGTTATTCAGTTATGAAAGGCGGAAATGAATCTCCAGTGATTAAAATAATGGATATTGAATCGAGGAATTTACTTTCTGACGAAGTACAAGGCTGGAAACAGAATATAACCTCATGGGATGTTGACGGTAAGGGTTTTTATTACATGTCATTACCGTTGAAAGGTGAAGTGCCTGATGGAGAAGAGTACTATTGGCAAGCAGTATATTACCATAAATTAGGCACTGCTAAATCAAAAGATAAAAAACTGTATTATGATGGTGAAGTAAAAGAATATTGGAACGGTGCGGGTTTTTCAGAGGACGGAAAATATCATCTTGTAGGTAAAGGAAAATTTTACAGGAACGATGTCAGTTACAGAAAAGTTGGAGAAACAGAATTTAAAATTCTCAGTAGTGGTTTGGATGCTCATTATGGGGCTGAATTTTTCAACGACAGGATATATATAATAACAGACAAAGAAGCTCCTAACAGGAAAGTTTTTGTGACAGATACCGAAGATTGCAGCAGGGAAAACTGGAAAGAACTAATTCCTGAAAAAGAATTTACAATGGAAAGCATTAAGATCATTAACGGACTTTTGTATGTGACTTATCTGAAAAATGCCTGCTCTTTAATTCAGATATATGATATTGAAGGGAATTATTTAAAGGATGTTTGTCTCCCCGATGTCGGTTCTGCGAGCGTGTGGGGCAGGCAGAAGGACTCTGAAGTCTGGATAAATTTTTATTCTTTTTCACATCCCGCTTCAATTTATAAATATAATTTCGATAATGATGAGCTGGAATTATTCTTCAAACCGGATATAAATTTTAAGTTCTTTGACTATGAGACAGAGCAGATGTGGTATGAATCAAAAGACGGCACTAAGGTTTCGATGTTCTTGATAATGAAGAAAGGATCAAAGCCGAACAGGAACACTCCGTGTTTCATGTACGCTTACGGTGGCTTCAATTTATCTATAACACCCAATTTCAGGTCCGAGTATGCAGTATGGCTGGAATCAGGAGGAATTATAGCGATCCCGAACCTGCGCGGCGGGGGAGAGTATGGAGAGAAGTGGCACGAAGCAGGAATGAAGGAAAATAAACAGAATGTTTTCGACGACTATATTGCCGCCGCGGAATGGCTGATCGCGAACGGATATACCTGCAGGGACAAGCTCGTGATGACAGGCGGCAGCAACGGCGGACTTCTGATAGGAGCAGTGATAACTCAGAGACCCGATCTGATGAAAGCTGTTTATTGCGGAGTACCTCTGCTCGATATGATCAGATATCACAAGTCTATGATCGCAAATATATGGACAGAGGAATACGGTAATGCTGAAGATCCTGACCAGTTCAAATACATTTTGAAATATTCTCCTTATCAGAATGTGAAACAGGGGACAGCATATCCCGCAGCGATCATTACAGCAGGTATAAACGACGCCCGGGTCGACCCCTACCACGCACGGAAATTCACAGCAGCACTCAGAGACGCGAACTCATCAGACGACCCGATACTGATACAGATACAGCAGTCATCAGGACACGGCGGAGGCACACAGCTTTCTATCATAGCCGGTCAGAGCGCGGACAAGATTGCATTCCTGATGGATCAGGTCGGTATGGAGTATAAAGAAATCAAATGACTGATATAATCAATATAATAGCCCGTGAAAATAACTGGTCAGTTAACTCTGTTGCTACAGTTTTAAATTTGCTATCAGAAGGCGCAACGATCCCGTTCATTGCACGATACAGAAAGGAAATGACAGGTGGACTTGATGAAAATCAGCTTAGGATCATTGATGAACGTGCAGGTTACTTGAAATCCTTGAATGATCGCAAAGTCACAGTGATCAAGACTATCACAGAACTCGGAAAAATGACTCAGGAATTATCTGCAAAGATCGATGAATGTCTTTCACTGACAGAACTTGAAGATATTTATCTTCCTTACAAGCCCAAAAGGAAGACCCGCGCGTCGGTCGCCAAAGAAAAAGATCTTGAGCCTTTAGCAATGTTTATTCTTGAAAATCCGGATTATTACGGAGATTTTAATAAAGTATGCAGTGCTTATGTTAATGCAGAAAAGGGAGTGAATGATACTGAAGAAGCTGTTAGCGGAGCAAAGGATATTCTGGCTGAAATGATCTCGGAGCATGCTTCGATAAGAAAATTCTGCAGAGAATATTTACAGAATAGAAGTACGATCATTTCAGTAAAAACAAAAGAAAAAGTCAAAAGGGTTGCTGACGATGAAGATGCTCCTCAGCCTGCAGTCAGCTATTCCCAACAGTCAGATAAAAAATCCAGAGATGTTTATCAGATCTATCACGATTTTAAGATATCTGTAAGGAGTGTTAAGCCTCACCAGATCCTGGCAATGAACAGGGGTGAGGATGAAGGTATTTTAAAGATAAGTTTCGATTACGATCAGGAATTTCTCCACAATGCTGTAAAAAGGCAGTTCTTTCATACAGAAAGATCATTTTTTAATGAGATGATCGGAGAAATTATCAATGACAGCTGGAAGAGACTTTTATATCCGTCTCTCGAAAGAGAAGTAAGAAAGGAACTGACAGAAAAAGCCGAACTTCATGCAGTAGAAGTATTTGCTACAAATCTCAGACAATTACTTCTTCAGCCGCCGTTATTAAATAATGTGATAATGGGTATTGATCCCGGCTTCGTTTCAGGCTGTAAAATTGCGGTAATAGATCCGACAGGTAAATATCTTTACGGAAATACGATGTATCCTCATCCGCCTCAGAGAAAAACTGCTGAAGCTGTTGATCTGATGGTCAAAACGATCAGTCAGTATAAAGTTCAGGTAATAGCTATCGGGAACGGAACTGCCAGTCGTGAAACGGAATCTATCGTAGCAGAGATGATTAAAATTAATGATCTTGAATGTAAGTATCTTATTGTCAATGAAGCAGGGGCATCGGTTTATTCTGCATCAAAGATAGCCCAGGAGGAATTCCCTGATCTCGAAGCAGCACAAAGGGGAAATGTATCAATAGCCAGAAGAGTTCTCGATCCCTTAGCTGAACTTGTAAAGATCGATCCTAAAGCGATAGGTGTCGGACTGTACCAGCACGATATAAATCAGAAACTATTATCTTCAAAACTCGAAACAGTAGTTGAATCAGTCGTAAATCATGTCGGGGTTGATCTTAATACAGCTTCATCACCGCTTCTCTGCAGAGTCTCGGGGCTTACCAAAAGAGCAGCAGATAAGATCATCGGGATCCGTGATGAGCAGGGTAGCTTCAAGAGCAGGGCAGACCTGAGAAAGATCACAAAGATGACTCCTAAAGCTTTTGAACAATGTGCAGGATTTTTAAAGATCAGCAATGGTACCAATCCACTGGATATTACAGCTATTCACCCGGAAAGTTATGCTGCGGTTGATAAATTATTGAAAATATATGATATTCAGAACAAAGAGATAAATCACCCTGATACAGTTGAAGCTATCAGGAATATTAAACCTACTGCTGAGCTGGCCGATCAGATAGGTGTAGGACTTCCAACCTTAATTGACATTCTGGAAAATCTGCAGAAACCTGGTCGTGATCCCAGAGAAGAACTTTCCAAACCCATCCTTCGAAGTAATGTACTGAAAGCAGAAGATCTTAGTATTGGAATGAAGCTCAAAGGAACAGTGAGGAATATTGTCGATTTCGGAGCTTTCGTTGATATAGGTATAAAGCAGGATGCGTTAGTTCATGTTTCACAAATGGCAGATAAATTCGTAAAAAATCCGTCAGAGATAGTAAAAGTCGGTGATGTCGTCGATGTTACTGTGTTTTCAATTGATAAAGAAAAGGGGCGAGTCGGGCTCAGTATGAAAAAAGTCTGATATCTGTTTTATTCGGGAAAGAGCTTGTCTTTTGAATTTCTGCTTACAGGTATCTCTGTTTTCTTTTTGTCTTTCATGACAGCTATATACTTTCCGCCGAACCATTTCTTAAGCTTATTCAAATGGTCGGAATTGATAATAAATCCTCTGTGTATCCTTATAAAGTTCTGAGGCAGTTTTTCTTCAAGTGAAGCAAGAGTGTCATTAATGATGTATTCGTTGTCATAAGTGCAGATGGAAGTATATTTATTGTCGGCCTTAAAGAAATAAATGTCGCCTGTATTTACAAAAATTATTTCGTCACCGATCTTTATATGGATCCTTGAAAGTTTTTCCTGCTTATTTCTGATCTCGTTAAGAAGTGCCGTGATGTTTGAATCGAATTCCGTTTTCTTATCATCACCCGAAGCGAATTTGTTAAGCTTCCCAACAGCCTTAGCCAGTCTTTCCTCCTCGATAGGTTTGAGCAGGTAATCTATCGAATTTGTCTCGAAAGCTTTAAGCGCGTACTCGTCGAAAGCGGTCGTAAATATAACTATAGGCATATAGTTAAGATTCTGAAGTACCTCGAACCCGTTCATTCCCGGCATCTGAATGTCTAAGAATATCAGATCGGGTTTCTGTTCGTTTATCTTTTCGACAGCTTCGATCCCGTTCTCGGCTTCGTCAATTACATCGATCTCGTCGAAATTCTCAAGTTTTTTCTTCAGGCCGTTCCTTGTGAGTTCTTCATCCTCAACTATGATGGTTTTATAAAACATAATGCTTTCCTATATTTTTTTCGGGATACTGATAATTACCTTGAATCCGTTATTTTTTTCGACTTTGAAATTGTGGTCGCTGTTATAAACAAGCCGCAACCTTTCTTTTACGCTTGAAAGTCCAATGCCGTTCCCTTCCGGTTTATCTGATCCTTCCTTTGATTCTCCGTCATCCTCAACTGTGATAGTTACTCTTCCCGGAATGTTTTCATAGGCAGAAATATTTATCATTCCGCCTTCAAGCTTGTTGGAAAGACCGTGCTTAATGCTGTTCTCGACCAGCGGCTGGATCAGAAGCGGAGGTATAAGCATATTAGATAAAGTATCCGGTATGTCGATCTGATATTCGAGCCTCTTACCGAACCTGATCTTCTCGATCTCAAGATATTTTCTTATCATCAGGATCTCTTCTTCAAGCTTTACGAATTCATTTTTTGAAGTTCTCAATGTATATCGCAGGAGTCCGGAGATATTCTGAAGCATCTTCCTTGCTGATGTCGGGTCGAGATTTATAAGTTCTGAAATAGAGCTTATTGAATTGAACAGAAAGTGAGGGTTGATATTGAACTGCAGAGATGAAAGTTCTGCTCTCACTCTTCTTTCTTCAAGCCGGAGTTCATTGATCTTTTTCTGTTTAAGTTTTCTGTAGAAGAAAAAATAGGTAACTGAGAAAATGACGAAGAAAACAGCCCCGAAAATATATTTCTTGTTCCTCTCCTGTTCAAGTTTCAGATTAAGCAGTTCTTTATCCATTTCGTTCTTGGATATTTCATAGTCGATCTCGATTTTGGAAATAGGTGCGTTAAGTGAATCGCTCTGTGCTGTAAATGAGTTCAGCAGCATATAGTAATTGTTGGCGTTCTTGAAATCCTTGAGCAGATTATACAGTCCGTAAAGACCCATATAATTCTCGCGTATCATTACTTCATTCCTGGTCTCGACAGATATCTCAAGACTTTTGTTCAGATATTCTAGAGCTTTCGAATAGTCTCCAAAAACTTTGTGCATTGACGCGAGATTGAAATAAACTATCGAAAGACCGGAATGAACACTGTGCTCCTCGTAGATCTTTTCAGCTTTTTTATAGTTTTCGAACGCAGTTTTAAAATTTCCCATCATCTCGTTAAGGTCGCCAATAGCATTATAGCAGTTCCCTGCAAAATATTTGTTATCGGTTTTTTCAGAAAGTTCCAGCGACTTGTATGTGTACTCAAGAGCTTTGGGATAGTCGAACTTTCCTCTTACGGCAATTGCCATGAAATAATATGCTCTTGATAGGATATGTTCGTTACCGGCGGCATCCGCTATTCGGGCAGCTTCGGAAGCGTATTCGTGTGACCTGTCAAAATTCTTTGAGCTCAGGCATACATCGGACATCTTCAGATAGTTTGAGGCCAGTTCTTCAGGTTTGTCTTCATTTCTTAATATATCAGCTTTTTTTACATAATAATCCAAAGCTTCAGAATAGTTACCCGATACGAAATATATATCTCCCAGAATTTCATAAGACCTGATCAGCCCTTTCGAATAGTTCAGCTCAATCGAAATGTCTCTTGCCCGGAGAAGGAATTTCAGACCTGTTTTAATATCATTATAATGGTCTATGTGATAGCCTGCAAGATTGATGAAAGCGTCAGCTTTATCGGTCCCTTCTGTAAGCTCTGCAGCATGGTCGATAAAGTTGATCTTATAAGGGAATTTATACTTGTTCTGGGCTGAGATAAAAAACAACGGGATCAGTATGAAAATCACCATGATTTTATTCATTTTGAGCCTCCGGGGTAAATTCATACGCGGATATGCTTGATCCGAAAGGCCTGATAATATAAAGTACATTATTTTTTATGATCTCAACGCCTATTCTGTGTGTGTCGCCGATCTTTTTTGTAGATATGTATTTTCCGTCTTTGCCGAAAATGTCATAGATAGCGGAATTCAGACCGTACAGGTCAGTGTTCGAAGCCCTTCTGACCCAGAGATTGCCTGAATCGTCCGTCTGCATTAATTCTATGACAGTTTTGTATTTATTGGAGAAACTTATCGGAAGTCTGAATTTTTTTGCGATTTCCTTGCGGTAAGCGGCTTCCTTTTCAGACACTCTTACAGGAGGCAGACCGTTATCAATTATGAATTTCAGTTTCATGTCCTGATCGAAAGCATAAATTTTATAGACATGATCAGAACTGTAACCGATATAAACTGTATTGCTTTTACTGTCAAACGCATACGGGAAAACAGGTATCTCATAATCTATATTTCCGGAAAAGTACGAATCGAAAATACTGCTTATCACATTTATCTCGTTAAGTTTCCCGTCAACGGTCTTGAGGCTGAATTCTGTATAAAGTTCACTTTTCTCTGTAAGGCTTTTTCTAAAAAGTCCTATGTATCTGTCACCTGAAATCGGTGTAAGTTCCACCGGAATATGCTGTAAAAGAATGTATTCTGAAATTATCCTGCCTGACAAATCTGCTTTCTTTATATAACTGTCTTTCGACAGTCTGATAAGTGCGGTATCTCCGAGGATGGTGAAGAAATAAACAGGTTTGTCGAAATTCAGCTTGCTGATGAAATTTCCTTTTTGGTCAAATTTAACGATGGATTCAGAATTATACTGAACAACGTAAATATCGTCTTTTTCGTCGAATTTTATATCTACGGGGTGAGTTACCAGACTGCTGTCGATCCTGAACAATTCTTTCAATTTCATTTCTGAAGGCTCTGTAAAATTTCTGTTCGATATAACAGGTATTTTTACATTAGGATATTCATTTCTGCATGATGAAAGAAGTACAATAAAAACAAGAGAAAGAAGGCTTTTGAATAATTTTGTACAGATACTTCTTTCAGACATTGTCTCAGTCGGTGATCCGCAGCTTTGGTCCAAACTGTGCGGCTGCATGAAATCTTTACGGTACACGAACATTTTCCCCAGATTGAGGTAATCGCATTTTTCAGATATTTCTTCGCACGACGATATGTTTTTAGCAGATCTCATTTTTTCTTTTCCTTTAAATCCTATTGTATTATAATGAAAAATCGGTCTGTTATCATTAAAAATATGACGAAACATCGATATGCGGGGATGAAATAATTATTTAGAGCAGCGAAATCACATTATCTGGAAAGTTTTTTTTCTGAATACACCTTTAAGCTGAGACAAAACTATTCCGGAAAGCACAACAGCTATTCCGGTGATCTTTCTGGCATCGAACTGCTCGCCTATTATGAAATATGACAAAACTGCAGTGAAAACAGGAATAAGATTCGTGAATACATTCGTTTTTGAGATTCCGATTTCTCTGATGGGTCTAATTATGAGCACAAAAGCCAGTACTGAAGCAAAGAGCGACATCGAGAATAAAGTGAAGACAAGAGTAAAGAACGTGTTGTTTTCAAAAGAAACGGCGATCTTTCCGGAAAGTCCGGGATAGTCGATCAGCAGAAAAAGCGGCAGGAAAAGGAATGTGCCGAATATGCTCTGATATTTAGTGATAGTCATTGAAGAGTAGTCCGCCGAGAGTTTTTTTACTGATATTCCGTAACCTACTGCGCCAAGAACTGCGAGAAAAAGCAGAGAGATACCCTTTAACGTAAAATCGGTACCTGCACTGGGGTTTACAAGAATGAGAATTACTCCGATGAAAGAAAGGATAAGCCCGGTTATATTGAATATGTTCAGCTTTTCATTCAGAATTCTAAATGCAAATACAGGCGTCATAACGGGTATTAGAGATATTATTACTGAGGCAACGGTCGGAGATACGTAAAGCATTCCGTAAGATTCACCGAGAAAATAAATGAAAGGTTCGAAAAAGGCCAGAACGAACATTTTAGAAAAATCTTTTCTCCCAAGTTTTTCTTTTGTTCTGAAAATGTATTTTGTAAAAAATATAAGCAGGAGAGAAGCTATCACGAGCCTGAAGAATATCACGGAGACAGGATCTATGATCTCCAGCACTATCTTATACCAGATAAATGTTAGAGCCCAGAATAGCATCGGAAGAACAGCACAGGAATAAAGCACAAATTTTTTCATTGATCATATTACCTTGGATACTCTAAAACAAAAAAGGGCAGAGACCGTCTCTGCCCGGCATAATACATATATACGTTAAAGTCCGGCTATTTTTTCGAGCAGATCTACTACTCTGTTCGAATATCCGAATTCATTGTCATACCATGATACGATCTTTATGAAGTTCCCGCCGAGTACTTTTGTCAGACCTGCATCGAAAATGGAAGAGTGAGGGTTTCCTACTATATCCACGCTTACTATAGGGTCTGCGCAGTATTCCAGAATTCCTTTCATTGCTCCTTCAGAAGCTTCTTTTACGGCGGCGTTTATTTCTTCGGCAGTTACACTGCGTGACAACTCGCAGGTAAGGTCGACAACAGAACCGTCAGGTGTAGGCACCCTCATTGCGAATCCGTCAAGTTTTCCCTTGAGTTCCGGTACGACAAGACCGACGGCCTTAGCTGCTCCTGTGCTGGTCGGGATGATAGAGACCGCAGCAGAGCGTGCTCTGCGCAGGTCTTTATGGGGCGCGTCAAGAATTATCTGGTCATTCGTGTAGGAGTGTATAGTATTCATCAGGCCGCGGACGATACCGAATTTGTCATTTAACACTCTTGCTACAGGCGCAAGACAGTTCGTTGTGCATGAAGCGTTGGAGATGAACTGCATATCTTTGGTCAGAACATGGTCATTGACTCCCAGAACCACGGTAGCGTCTACATCTTCCGCTTTATCTGCAGGGACTGTAAGAATGACCTTTTTAGCACCCGCCTTAATATGCTTGCCCATTTTCTCTCTGTTACGGAAAACGCCTGTTGCTTCGATCACGATATCGACACCGAGTTCAGCCCACGGTAAAGCTTCGGGATCTTTTTCGGAGTGGATCCGGATCGATTTTCCGTTCACGATGAGCATATCTCCCTCGGCCTTAACATCACCTTTGAATTTTCCGTGTACCGAGTCATATTTCAGCAGATGTGCCAGAGTGGATGCGCTGGTCAGGTCGTTAATTCCCACGACTTCGATGCCTTCTCTTTCCTGCATTATCCTGAAGACGACCCTGCCGATCCTTCCGAACCCGTTTATCGCAACTTTTACAGTCATTTTTCTACCTCTTTGATTTATTTTTATATCAGCATCAAAAATTATGTTTAAAAATTCTTTATGTCAAGTATTATATTTAGGGCGAACAATAAAGGATTTTCTATTCATCTACGGAATTCCGTCAGAAATCTTTTCAGCTCATCCAGGTATTTATCCGATACTGATCTGATCCTTTCAAAGACACTTTTCAAATCGGCGGTCTTATAATATGATGAGTTTTGTTCCAGTTCCCTGCAAAGCTCAAGAAACTGGCCTGATCCGAAATTCGATACGACTCCCTTTAAACTGTGAGCTTCAAATCTGATTTTTTCACGATCATTATTTTCTACTGCTGAAGACAGAACGGATATTTTGTCAGGAATTTCTTTTGCGTAAAGTTCAAGGATATCAATGAATGAATTTTTACCCAGCTGATCCATCTTTAACAGGAGTTCTTCATGATCGATAATTTTATATTTTGAACTGCCGGTCGGCTGCATTATTGATTTTACTCTATTTCCGGAGAATTTGATTATTGAGTTTATAAGATCTTCTTCAACGATAGGTTTGGGTATGTAATCATTCATTCCTGCATCGAGAAATTTCTGCCTGTCGTCTATCAGCGCAGAAGCAGTGAGCGCTATTATCGGGATATCTTTGTATGGCTTACCGCTTTTTCTGATCTCTTGAGTTGTTCTTATTCCGTCCAGTTCAGGCATCTGTCCGTCCATCAGAAGAAGGTCGTATTTATTCGCTGAAAGTTCGGCTATGGCCTCTTTTCCGTTGTTTACTATTTTAAAATTCGCTTTTTTTCTGTCCAGAAGCTTGATTATGAATTTCTGGTTAAGAATGTTATCCTCAGCTATCAGAATCTTAATACCAGAAAGGTCAATACGCCTCATATCTGTTCCGGAAGGTTTTTGAATAAAACCTTCATTGTCTGATGTTACAGGCAAATTCAGGCTGAAGTAGAAATTGCTTCCTTTTCCGGGTTCAGATGAAACTTGAAGCTCTCCTCCCAGTATCTCTATCAGTCTTTTGCTTATAGTCAATCCTAATCCTGTGCCTCCGTATTTTCTGGTAGTGCTAATATCGGCCTGGCTGAATCTTTCAAATATTTTCTTCATTGAATCACTTGAGATACCAATCCCTGTATCCTTTACTGAGAAAGAAACTTTGTGCACAGGACCGGATCCACCTTCATCATTGATGCTAAGCAGTATTTCTCCTGATTCTGTGAACTTGACGGCGTTTCCGATAAGATTATTCAATATCTGGCCTATCTTCACTCGGTCTGAAAAATAATTGAATTCTGACCCGGGAGGTGAATAAACAGTTGTGAATCCGATCCTGGACGCATCCAGTTTTACTCTGTAAGGATAAGAAATAGTATCGGTTAGCTGTCTTAAATTGAAAGGCACGCTGTCTATCAGTATTTTTCCGGATTCGATCTTTGAAAAATCAAGGATATCGTTGAGTATCTTAAGAAGCAGGTCTGTTGATGTTATTATGGTCTCGATAATATCCTTCTGCTCCGTTGTAAGATAAGTTTCCGAAAGTATCTTTGTCATTCCGAAAATAGAGTTCATCGGGGTCCTGATCTCATGGCTCATATTGGCAAGAAAACGGGATTTTTCTATATTTGCCTGTTCAGCCTCTTCTTTAAGTCTTATGAGTTCCGCCTCGGTTTCTTTGATCTTTGTAATATCTATGAAAGACTCGAGAATATATCTTCTGTTCTTGTAGGTTATCAGGCATGCCCTTTTCAATACGGTTATGTTCTGACCTGTACTGCTGACTACTATTCTTTCGGAGCTGTCTGTCTCGGTTCCTTCGTCAAGTATAGGACATTTGTGTATAAGTGCCGGACAAAACGAGAAATTACAGTGTTTCCCTATAATTTCTTCTCTTTTGTATCCAAGTGTGTTTAATCCCGAGCTGTTGATGTTGACGATCTTTCTTGTTTCCGAGTCAATAAGTACTATTCCGACGGGTACCGAATCATATAGTTTTGTAATATATTCATTAGCCTCACTTATCTCGTTTTTCTGAGCGTTAGTGGTCTCTATTTCATACTGAAGTAACCTGTTCTTTTCTTCAAGGCCGGTGCGGTAATTAATGATCGTTTCCTGCAGCCTTATTGTAAAATTCCTGAATACGAAATAATAAGCGGTGACGAAGATGATGATCAGGAATGCGATCATGCACACTCTTATAATAAAATCATTCCTGTACCTCAGGATGTCAGGCTCGACTATTCTGTCTATCTGGTTCTGGTAGTATCCCTGGGCTACTATCCAGTTAAGTGCAGGAATATATTTAAAGTAGGAGGTTTTTCTGTCGGTATTTCCGGTCTCAGGGTCTTTATAATAATAACTGACCGTACCTTCATTACTTTCTCTTATCTGCCTCATAAATTCTTTTCTGAATTCGTAACCGTTCGCATCTTTATAGTCGTCGTCTATGAGGTTGCCCACAAGATCGGGACGGTTAGGATTTATTATCATCCTCGCGAAACCTTTTCCGCCAGACAGATTCAGGAGTTTATAAACAAAAATGTATTCCTGTGATCCTCTTAAATTTTCTTTTTCGATCTCTTCGAGTACGGTATCTTCAAGAACCTGACTGAAATATTTCTTTGAAATAACAGAACCGTAATAGATATCATATGCTTTGGAATAATTAACGCTGATGAAATCATCGCCGTCACCGAGCAGAGCGGAAAAAAGCGAATCAGACGGCTCTGAACTCATATCTTCAGAGTCCAAAGCGCCGTTTGTCGATGATCTTAAAGTATTTGTGTGGTCTTCATTAATTATCCTTGTTCCTTCCGGAGAATTAAGAAGCAGATATTTGCTGTTGGCTATAAAAAATTTTTTTAACGGGTTCGATTTGTCTGTTTTTCCGAGTACTTTAAGAAATACGTCTTTTTTGGATGTTCTTTCTGTCTTATTTTCTGAAAAATACTCGATTATGGTTTTAAAAAGCGCTGAATTTTCGTTCTGGAATGTCAGAATCAGATATTTCTGCTGAACTTCTGAGCGGTATTCAATGTTTTTCACGATCTCGTCAACTTCAAATCTGATCCTTTCAATGAAAAGTTTTTCCAGATGCTCTTTTGTGGACTCGGTGTTCTTTTTGTATTCAATGTAATATTTTGGAGTGTAGATGCCAAAAAGAAGAATGGCGATAGTGAAAACAAGAATGATCGAAAACCTTACTATTACCCTGGAGACGTTATTTTCGTCGAATTTAAGAAAGCTCTTCATATTGTTTCCGATCTGATATGGAATGCGCTGAATGATAAAATACACAAAAAAAACTTCGAAGTAAAGATAAATATCGGCAGAGATTTTGTAATTATATTTTAATTGTATTTTTATACCTTTTGTGTTATCTTTTGTATCTTTTGAATAACTATGGGATAGCGGGTCTATGAAAGTAAAAAGATTGGATACGGATAAGATACTTCAGAGGCTGTTCGATCAGAACGCAAAGCTTTTTTACATCATGGGGCCCTGCGTGATAGAGAATGAGGATACAGTTCTGGAAACTGCGGAGAAACTCTTCAAAGTCGCTTTGGAACAAAAAGTGGATGTTGTTTTTAAATCTTCATATACAAAGGCTAACAGATCGAGCATCGGATCATTTACCGGACCCGGGATCGTAAAAGGAATGAAGATATTGAAAAAGGTCAGAACAGAGTTCGGGTTTCCAATACTGACAGATGTTCATACACCGGATGAGGCTGAAGTTGCAGGAACGACAGCTGATATCATACAGATACCGGCATTCTTATGCAGGCAGACCGACATGATACTTGCGGCGGCCAGAACCGGAAAAGTTATCAATATTAAAAAAGGCCAGTTCGCGTCGGCACATGAAATGAGACTTGCCGCTGAAAAATCGCTTTCTGCAGGGAACAGACGGATCCTTCTCACAGAAAGAGGAACTACGTTCGGATATAACAATCTGGTGGTGGATTTCAGGAATTTTATGGAAATGAAAAAGTTCGGGTATCCTGTAATATACGATGTGACCCATTCCCTGCAGAAACCTGCCGCCGAAGGAAATATGTCCGGCGGGCAGCCGGAGTACGCTCTGGCGATGGCCTGCGCCGCCGCTGCGACCGGAAGCATCGACGGTATATTCGCGGAAACGCATCCCGATCCTTCCCGCGCCAAGTCTGATTCAAGATCGATGATCGGGCTGGAACAGGCTGAAGAGCTGATCGTTAAGACAATGAAGATCAACAAAGTGAGATGCGGATAATGAAAAAAGAGATCAAAATGGTCGTCCTCGATGTTGACGGAGCCATGACGGACGGAATAATATACTACGGCGCGAACGGTGAACTCATAAAAGCATTTTGTGCGAAGGACGGATTTTTTATCAAGCATATATGCCCTGAATCGGGAATAAGGATCGCTATAATTTCCGGCGGATTCGGAGAGATCGTCGAGAAAAGGGCTGAAGTATTGGGAATTGAAGACGTTTATACCGGACATGTAAACAAAGCTGAAGCTTATAATGAACTCAAACAAAAATATTACCTCGAAGATTCCGAGATAGCTTATTTCGGCGATGACTGGTTCGACTGGTCAGCAATGAAATTTGCCGGACTGAAAGGAGCTCCGTCTGATGCCAGCCCGGAGATAAAGGAAAGGGTCGATTTTGTAAGTAAAGCAAAGGCCGGAAAAGGATCGGTGAGAGAATTTCTTGAATTTATATTGAAAAGAGACAACAAATTTGAAGCTGCGCAAAAAAAATATCTGGACTGAGATCGTAATTTTAATGATACTGATATTTTCGGTGGGGTGCTCAAGAAAAAATCCTGTTGAAAAGACAAATTCTCAAGACAGCGGTTCTGTTTCAGATAACGTTATATGGGATATGGAAGTGAATATAACGAACGAAGGAGAGCTGAAGGCAAAGTTCTTCGGCGGCTATGTCGAAAGAGACAATGTCGCGAACTCCAGATATTCAGAGAACCGGATAGATTCGGGTCTCAGAATTGATTTCTATCAGAAAGGGCAAAGATCGGGAATTCTCACAAGCAGGAGGGGAAACATTAACGACCTGACAGAATTGTTCTCAGCCTGGGACGATGTGGTTTTCAGTTCTGAAAAAGGATATGTACTATATACAGACACGCTTATATGGAACAGAAAGGAAGCAAAGATATTCAGCGATTCGGATGTAATGATGGTCAGGGACGGAAGAGATACGCTGTATGGAGTGGGATTTGTAACTGATGACAGTTTCGGGTCATACGAGATCAAGAAACCCCGCGGCAGCGCAGTGATAGAGGATGGTGAAAAATAATCGGGCGGAGGTAAAGTTTGTTAAGATCGATGACAGGATACGGAAAAAGCTCAGGTTCAAGCCCTGATTACGAAATAACCGTAGAGATAAAAAGCGTAAATCACAGATTTCTGGACCTGAATTTCAGAATGCCTTCATTTTTGAATGAACTGGAGCTGAAATTAAGAGAATTGTTGAAAGCAAGGGTTGACAGGGGAAGTATTACGGTGTTCGTTAGTCTGATCCCGGCAAAAGGGAATAAGATAAAAAACCTGGACACAGATTCCGCGAGGGCGTACAAGGAAGCTCTCGAAACTCTGGCTGACGATCTGGGCATCAGCAGCGAGATCGGACTTGATACTCTTCTAAGATTTCCCGATATATTTGATGTTAAGGACAACAGCCTTAATGAAATTACGGAGTCAGAGATAATCAGCTGCTTCCTCAAAGCTGTTGACGCTATGATAGACTACAGAGAAAAAGAAGGGGCGAATATTTATTCGGATCTGTTAAAGAACGCATCAGAACTGAAGGATTTGGTTTCGAAAACAGGCGAACTGGCAAAAGGAGCCGCAAAAGCCCAGTACGAAAAACTGCTGAACAGACTCAGGTCTATGACAGATATCGAGAGTTTAAATAAAGAAAGGCTTGAACAGGAACTGGTTCTAATACGCGACAGAGTGGATATCTCAGAAGAAATTACAAGACTTTTTTCGCATATCGAACTTTTTATCAGCTCTCTCGATGCCGAAAAAGCATCCGGTAAGAT
>JAFGUL010000097.1 GCA_016938535.1 Candidatus Delongbacteria bacterium | reverse complement strand
TTGACCCGCTGACCCGGAGTCAGTAAAACGAACCGAAGTAACCGGAGGTTTTATGGCAGTATCAAAAATAAAAAGCAGAGAGATCGAGTTAAAAAAACAGATCATCCTTGAAGAAGCAGCTAAGCTGATAGACAAGGTCGGCTTTAAGAATGCAAAGATGGAGGATATCGCAAAGAAAGTTGGATTTTCCAAGGCTTCGCTTTACTCATATTTCAAGGACAAGGAAGAGATCGCGATGAATATTGCAAAAGGACATGTACAGAAATTTTACAACAAGATCTCAGGACTTACAGAACAGGATATACCGGCGGAAGAAAAACTTGAATTTATGAAGAATGCGCACCTTGATTTTATACGAAGATCCAAAAGCCTCATGGTCATAAAACCCAATTATCAGATTATGGAAAAATCGCATTCAGAATTCATTGAACTCAAGCTCAAGACATTCGAAGTTCTCAAAAGCATTATTTCGCAGGGTATCAGAGAAAATAAATTCAATAAAGATCTGAATATTGACTCTGCGGTCAGGCTCCTTGAAGCCATGTTTACAGGTATAGTATTCCTCAACTCCATGATTAAAAATATTAAATCCGACCTGATCAAAGACTTCAACATGGAAGAGATGATCTCTTTCGCTATGGATTTCTTTTATATGGGAATAACCAACACAAATACGGAGATTTGTAAATGATCCTTGTAAAAACTGCAGTTAAGAGGCCGGTACTTACCACGGTAACGGTCTTTGCGATAGCCCTGCTGGGTTTTCTTTCATATTTTAATCTGCCTCTGAACACGATTCCCGAGGTCGAGATCCCTTTCGTTACAATTCAGGTGGTTTATCCCGGAGCTTCACCGGAAGAGATAGAGACCAACATTACCAAAAAGATCGAAGATGAAGTCTATACCGTCTCAGGTCTTGATTATGTTGAATCCTATCTTATGGAAAATGTGAGTATTACAGTCTGTAAGTTTTTGACCGATAAAGATCCCGACATAGCGAATCAGGAGGTAAAAGACAAGATCGACGCCATCTTAAATGAATTTCCCGACGGTGTGTACAAACCGGTCATTATGAAACTTGACATCAATGCAGAAGCAGTTGTCCAGATGGCATTCGTTACAAATCTGTCAGATAAGGATGCTTATGATTTTGTCGAAAACGAGCTGAAAAAAAGCTTCGCGAAGATCAGCGGTGTTTCAAAGGTTGAGACGGCAGGAGGCAGAAAAAGAGAGATCCAGATCGTTCTGAACAACAAAAATCTCAGCAAATACTCTCTTTCACCTCTTCAAGTAATCGGATATCTCGGAATGAACAACCTGAACCTTCCGGGCGGTAATATTTCGAAAGACGGAAGCGAGTATTCGGTTAAAGTATATGGTGAATTCAACGGTATTACCGAAATAGAGAACATCAAAATACAGACACCGTTCGGTGTTAAATATCTGAGAGACATAGCTGAGATAAAGGACACTCTGGAAAAGGAAACATCCTATTCGGCATATTATAAATACGATGATAACGGGAACACAACGAACAGGGTCATAAAAATATCGGTTTTTAAACAATCCGATGCTAACACTGTTTCAGTAGCTGACGGAGTTATTGAAGAACTCGAAACGCTTAATAAGCAGCTGCCCGGTAATTCGGACCTTGTCGTGATCAGAGATTCTTCAACATTTATAAGGAACAGTGTTGCAGACACGATGTCAACGATCTATCTCGGTATTCTTCTGACTGCCATTGTACTCTATATATTCCTTCATAGTCTGAGGATCACACTGATAATCGCTATATCGCTACCTGTCATTCTGATCTCCACATTTCTTCTTGCGGATATATCAGGTTTCTCGCTCAATGTTCTTACTCTCATGGCCCTTTCGGTATCGGTCGGAACGCTTGTAACTAATTCTGTCGTGATAATCGAGAACATTATCAGGCACATGAAAATGGGCGAAAGTTCTGCCGGAGCATCTTATAAGGCGACCACGGAAATAGCAGTGGCGGTTCTCGCATCCACCCTGACCAATATTGTGGTTTTTGTGCCCATAGCATCAATGGGATCGATCGCCGGTCAGATGTTCAAAGAATTCGGCCTGATGGTGACCTACGCGATGATATTTTCGATCATAGTAGGATTTACCGTTACTCCGATGCTTGCTACTGTCCTTTTGAGGAAATTCAAAGTGATATCTGTCAGTAAAAAAGGATTCGGTCACAATTTCGACATGATGTTCGACAGACTTAAGGAAAAATACAGAAGTTTTCTCAGCATTCTCGTACATCACAGGTCAATGAGAATAACAACAATGGTACTTCCTTTCCTATTACTTTTCGGCACATTCTACTATCTTACAAAAAGTCCTCTCGGAAGTGAATTCTTTCCTCAGATGAAGGACAGGATCATTGATGTATCAGTTGAAATGCCTTCATACTATGAGATCGATAAGACCAAATCCGTATTCGAGCAGATAAGAAAGAAGATCCTCGAACTCAAAGAGACAGAAAATGTGATCCTTGAGATCGGGTCTTCCTCCTCAGGTGTTTCACAGGGCGGATATTTAGGGTCTTTAAGAGCTAATCTCTTCACTGATAAATATCTTGAGAGATCCGTTGATGAAGTTATAGCTGAACTTAATGCAAAACTGCTAAACATCCCTGATGCGAAGATAAAAGTAAGTCCGGGCAGTTCTTTTGAAGGCGGTCCTAACGAAGAATCCCCCATAGTATTTGAAATATACGGAGATGATCAGGAGGTTTTGAGCGGCCTTACTTATCAGGTTCTTGATATAGTGAGAAAAGTGCCTGGAACTACAAATGTCGATACCGATATCAGGCCGGGCAAACCTGAAGTCAGAATTATTCCCGACAAAAAGAAACTGGTTGAATACGGTACGGATGTCGTTTCAATTGCTCAGGTTGTGCGTACAGCGGTTGAAGGTCTTACAGGTTCTGTTCTCAAAGAATCAGGTATAGAATATGATATAAGGGTCACTCTCGATGACGAAACAGTAAATGATCTTGACAAGATCGGGAACCTTACGGTTCTTACTCCGCGCGGACAGATCAAGATATCCGAGCTGGCTGATCTTTCGATCTCCGAATCACCTTCGGTCATAACGCGTAAGGAAAAAGCGAGACGGTTCAAGGTTACGGCTGATGTGGCATCAAGATCGACCGGTGAGATCAACAGTGACATTTTAAAAGAGATAGAATCTTCAATAGATATACCTGAAGGCTATAAGATCGATACCGGGTTCGGAGCAAAAATGCAGGCTGAAATGGGTGCCGAGTTCGCAAAAGCCGCTCTGATCGCAATTATTCTGACCTTCCTGCTTATGGCCGGAATTCTTGAATCGTACAGAGAATCCATCCTGATCATGATGACCCTTCCCCTGTCGCTGCTCGGTGTGCTGTGGGGGTTAAAACTGACAGGGATATCAATGAGTTTATTCGCAATGATGGCAGGAGTAATGCTTATAGGTATTGTTGTAAACAACGCTATCCTTATTCTGGACTATGCTAATATCCTCAAAAAACAGGGTCAGACGGTCAGTGAAGCTATAATCAATGCAGCGACAGAGAAGCTCAAAGCGGTAGTCATGGCCACACTCGCATCGGTTTTCGGTATGCTCCCGCTTGCTCTCGGTATCGGTGAAGGTGCAGCCATGCAGCAGGGAATGGGAGTCGTCTCGCTTTTCGGACTTATCACGGCGGCTTTACTTACACAGTTCGTTATACCTTCGTTCTATGCTACATTTGCGAGCAATAAGAGAAGTATTGAAGAGGATATAGCAAGCGACCTTAAAAAAGAACATATAAACGGAGACAGATAATGAAGAATTCTTTAATTATACTTTTAGCGCTGATACTGATTTCTGTACCGTCGGCCGGTGAAGTCTATGACCTTGAAAAAGCTATAATGACCGCGCTTGAGAACAATGAATCCGTCAGATCGGCCGCTCAGGAGCTTGAAAAATCAGAATATGTTTACAATGAAGCATTCAGCGGTGCTCTGCCCAAAGTGGAAGCTAATCTGACTTATCTGAGGAACCTTTACTCTTCAAAGATCACGAATATGGAATATTATTTCGCAAGCTTTTCAAACGCTCTTGCAGAAATAGCGGGTCAGCCTGCTTCCCCTTTGCCGCCTTCTGAAGTTGAAGCTATGAAAAACAACACTCTTCAGGCGGACATAAGTCTCATGCAGCCTATCTGGCTCGGAGGTAAAGTCGGTGTCGCACTTGAAGTAGCGGTAATTTTCAAAAAGATGAACAAAAATGCATTTGAGCTTGAGAAGAATAAGGTCGTGACAGAAATAAAAAAGAATTTTTATCAGATACTTGTGCTGAAAGAGTCGAAAAAAGTAATGGAACTCGTAAAAAAAGACGCATACGATAATCTTGATAAAGTTGAAAAAATGTACAAAGAGGGTCTGGTTTCAGAATACGATTTCATTCAGGCCAGAGTGAGAGTAAATTCGATCGAACCCAAGATAGTTTCCATTGATAATTATTACGAACTGGCCAAAGAGTACCTGAAGATAAATATGGGAACAGACGGTGATGCAGATTTTGATATTTCGGGAGAACTTACAGAAAAGATAGAGACCGACACTTCCGCCGCTTATGAGAAAGCCGTTGAGAACAGGATCGAACTTCAGCTTCTTCAATATCAGAAAGAACTTCTGCAGAAGAACATTGATTTTGAATATTCCAATCATTATCCCAATATTATCGGGCTTGCAAATTATTCATTTCAGTCCCAGAGCGACGATATTGCGGATACTTTTGAAAAAAACTACGGTGTCGGAGCTTTAAATGTGGGTGTAACTGCAAATTTTCCCATCTTTAACGGGTTCGGGACAAAAGCGAAAGTGGATCAGGCAAAGGTCGAAGAGAAAAAAGCTGTCCTCAATATTGAGAAAACAACAAAATTAATAAGGCTGCAGGTAAAGGATGCCGTAAGTAAACTTTCTCTCGCAATGGAGGAACTGAAACTTAGAGATAAAGAGATCGCAGAATATGAAAAAGCGCTTGAGATCACTCAGGTAAGGTACGACAACGGACTCTGTACTCAGCTCGAACTGACAGGAGCTCAGACCGCGCTTGAGACTTCGAGACTTAATAAAGTAAATACTATGCACAACATGATAACCGCTTTGATCGATCTTGAAGCAGCTACAGGGATCGTATCGCTGAATGAATTTTAAAATTTAAAATAAAGGTGAAAAAGATGACGAAAAAATATTTTATTGCTCTAACCGCCGCACTGCTCTTTTTGACAGGATGCTCAAAATCCGAATCCGCCGCTGTTGAAGACACCTCTGTTGAAACTCTTCAGCAGAAAAACGGATTCCCTGTCAGAATAACAGAGATAAAAAGAGAAGATCTGACGAAATGGGATGAATATACAGGAACCCTCTCAGGATTTGAGGAAGTATCGGTTTTCGGACTTCTCGGAGACAACTATTCAGCAGTCAATGTCGAGGTCGGAGATGTAGTGAAGAAAAATGATGTCCTTGCAGAATTCCCTTCGAATAACCCACAGGCCAACTATAATCAGGCTAAGATCGGTTTCGAAACCACCGAAAAGACCTACGAGAGAATGAAAAGAGTATATGAGTCCGGCGGAATTTCACAGCAGCAGTTAGATGAGATAGAAGCTCAGTACAAGATAGCTAAAGCCAACTTCAATGCTACAAAACAACTCGTAAAAGTCATCTCTCCCGTATCAGGAGTAGTAGCAGATGTTTTTTTTAACACAGGCGAGAAGAACGATCCCGGAAGACCTTTCTGCAAGATCATCAAAACTTCAAAACTCAAGACCTCTATCTTTATCGAAGAAGAGAAAATTAAAAATTATGAAAAAGGTCAGGAAGTCAGGATAAAATGGGACGGGTTGAAAGACAGAGAATTCACAGGCACCATAAATAAAATTTCAATGTCATCGAACCCCGCAGCGAGAGGTTTTTCCGTCGAAGTTACTGTAAATAATGAAGAAGATGAGCTCATGCCCGGAATTTTCGTTTATGTTTATACGAAAGTGTATAATAAAGCTGACGCTATAGCCATACCGAGAGATGCTATTTTCAGAGAAGGCGGAAAAGATTATGTATATCTCGCAGACAAAGGCACCGCAGTAAAAAAACAGATCGTTAAAGGCGAGAACAACGGTAATCAGATAGAGATAACAGAGGGTTTAAAAGCAGGAGATAAGCTCATATCCGAAGGCAGAGCTCTATTAAAAGACGGGGATAAAGTCAGGATCGTGGATTAGAATTAAAGAAATAACCACCTTGTAAAAAAGCCAAAAAGATTAAAATCTATGTTTCTTTTTAGCCATTTGCAATTTATATCCCCCTGTGCGCAACAAATCTGATATCCTGTTAAGAGTAAAAAAATAAAGAACTCTTGTATCTTAAAATATAATTTCGTATTATTCAGACTGTAATAATTGTAGGAGTAGCTTTATGTTAAAAATCGCTTCTGAAGAAAATGTCCGTTATTATGAAGAAATCCTGTATCCCTTACAGGACGATGTGTGTTCTCTGATACAGAATGACAATTTCTACCTTAGCGGCGGGACATGTTTGTCGAGATATTATTACCAACACCGGTATTCAGACGATCTGGATTTTTTTTACGATGGATTGGAAGGTTCAAAAGAAGGTTTTAGTATCGAAAGCAGAGATATCCTTTCAAGAATTTCTCAAAAGTACAGGATCGAAATAGAAATTAACAGAGAATATTTTAAGAGAGCGTACATTCACGACAGGGGCACGGTTCTTAAAATTGAATTTGTATTTGAGAATTATAAAAACATTGGAAGACGGGATAAGATCAACGGAATTTATATAGACTCAAAAGAAAATTTGTGCGCAAATAAACTTACAGCGGTATATGACAGAAAAACTTTCAAGGATTTTGTTGACCTGTATTATCTGATGAATGAATTCAGCTTTGAACAGGCAGTTCTTTGGGCAAAAGAAAAAATGACTCTGCTCGATTACGAAGGGCTCTCTATTGTTTTTGCGGATAAAACTCTTGAAGGCGAAGTTCTGTTAACTAAAAACATCAAGGATTATAATTTCAACTCATTCAAAACAAAACTGATAGGTCATCTGTTCAATTATGCTGAAAATTCCCGATAAATACCTTTGGGACGGAAAAGAGAACCTGTCCGATGATTTTCTCATCAGGAGAATGATCGAATACGCTTCTTTCCCCGAGCTTATAAAAATTCCCGCGCGGCAGGTCTATGATTTTCTAGTAAGGAACGGTCTGAACAGGCTCCGATGCGACGGAACAAGGAAGAAATATCTCCAATTCATAATGCCTTATATTAAAAACACCGACAGCTGGAAAGAGGCTACGCTTGAGATGATAAAGAAATAGCAATTTTCTACCCGACCGTTCTCACTACAGCCCCGACCTCGATCCCGGCATGCCGGGCGAGTATGTCAAGCCACACTGTGGTCTTGTCGCGGACGGTGCAGTTGAGGCTATTGAGCTTGTCAAGTTCATCGGGTTCTGCCGGAAAAGCGTCCGCGCCGTAGAGCACGCTTTCGGAAAAGCTTATGCCTGACGATCTGAGGAAATTCCTGAGCTCTGATGTCAGCTTTTCCGAATACGCAAATGTCATATCGGGAAATCTGGGGCCGGCGGAATCGTCGTTGGGGCCGATGAGGGGATTGTCGCCCGTTGCATTTATGTGGTCTGTTATGATGCGGGCTTTGATGCCGGCTGAAGGGTCGAGTGCTTCGCAGTTCCCGAATATAAAAAGTTCTTTCATGCCTTTTGAAGCAAGATCTCTTAGCTTTAGTTTAAGAGTCTCATTATCTTTACAGTCGAAATTAAAAAATTCATCTGCTTTCAGGTTACTTACGATATTTTCCCAGTCTGAAGTAAAGAAAACAGCTCTCACAAAAACTCCTACTTTTTATCGTCCGCGTAATTCTCTTTCTGGAAAAGCTTTAAGCTTTCGAGCTGATCTCTAAGGTAGGTCTGATACCTTTTTATGAATGACTCCTTGATCTTTTTGAGATCATCTATGTCTTTTTTGAGGTCTTTTAGCATAACATAGGATTCTTTAAGCGTGTTCTGCTGACTGACTCTCGCATCCGCCTTAAGCTGTTCACAATACTTCTGAGTATCCCTCTTTATCTGTTCTATCTCTTTCTTTGCCCTGACCTGCTCATCGTTAAAGCTTTCTTTCTCCTTAGAGAACTTCTGATAATCATTGTTTATATCTGTGAATTTTTTCTTGAGATCAGCATTTTCATTCAGTATCTTTTCGACTTCCTCGCCAATATATTCAAGATAGACTTCGACCTCGACTTTATTGTAACCTTTAAAAGCCGGTTTGAAAGTTTTGTTTACTATTTCGTCTTTACAAAATTCCATCGTTACTCCAATCGTTAATACCGCCCCATTATCCGGCTCAGTATCAGTTTAAGCAGGATCAGAATACCGAGCGTGATCCATACCGAATGTCTCTTATAACCGAAGGGAATATATTGTTTTACCTTTTTCGCAATAGGATCGGTCACAGAATTGATAAAGGCTGTAAATGCATAATTGTCGCCTTTAAGCGCATCATTTATTATTCTGACGGCAAAAAGTATAAGGAAAAAGACAGTAAGCGAAGATAGCACAGAGATAAACACATAGAAGAACAGAGGAAGTATCAGATCGTACCTTCCGTTAACAATATACTCTATCAGCGGAGGAAGGATCTTTTTCCCGAGATCGAAGATCAGAAGAGCTATAAGAGGCGACCAGTCTATCCGTGATGTCGGGGGAAGTTTTTTTCTTATGGGCTTTAAGATCTTTTCAGACCACAAATACACAAAATCGTAAATGCCGCCGTAATTATATCCGATCAGAGAGAAGATCACACGGACTATGATAAATAGAGAAAGAATGTCAAAGAAGAGAACTATCATTTATTCCGCGCTCCGAAGATGGCTGTCCCCAGCCTTATAATATTTGCTCCCTCCTCAATTGCCACTTCAAAATCATTACTCATTCCCATTGAAAGGTATTTTATGTCAACATTTCCGCCGTTATGATTTCCGGCTATATCAAAGAGCTCTTTCATGAATCTGAATTCTTTTCTGGAATCCTCGGGATCTTCGTTGAACTCGCCTATAGACATAAGACCTGTGATTTTTAGTCTGCTGTACTGTTTAAGCTCCTTTAGGAATAGATTGAGCTCTCCCGGCTTTATTCCGAATTTGCTGTCCTCGCCGCTTGAGTTGACCTGAACCAGAACTTCAAGATCTTTATCCTCTTTTTCGCATGCTGAGTTGAGTTTTGATGCAAGTTTCTCACTATCGAGGCAGTGGAACATGTCGGCGTTCAGAACCGCCTGCTTAGCCTTATTCGACTGCAGATGACCTATCATGTGCCATTTTGCGTCCTTTATGCCTCCGAGATACATATATGACCTTTTTCTGACCAGATCCTGTATTTTATTCTCCCCGAATATATTGTGACCGCTATCAATACAGTCATAATTCGCTGATACCGGGAAAGTTTTCGATACAGCTACGAGCATTATTTCGGACGGTTTTTTTCCGGCTTTCTTGCAGGCTTTTTTTATTCTGCTGTGAATGATCTCTAAATTATTTTTTACCATATCAGGCTCTCCGGCTTACTTATCAAATATATAAATACTTTTGGTCTAAGGCAAATAAATTCATAATTAAATTATTTTCGCTAAACCGCAATTTTTATTATATTACACAATATGAAGAAAGATATAAAAAACATAGCTAAAATATTCCCCGTAAGCACAACAAAGAAAACAGAACTTCCGTTCTATACAGAAAAACTCTCAGCCGGATTTCCGTCACCTGCAAGCGACTATATGGAAAGAGCGCTCGACCTGAACGAATTCCTTATCAAGAACCCTTCAGCAACTTTTTTTGTCGAGATCACGGGAGATTCGATGATAGGAGCGGGTATCCATTCGGGTGACATTATTATTGTTGACCGATCGCTCGAGGCAGTTCACAACAAGATCGTCGTGGCTGTGGTGAACGGTGAATTTACCGTAAAACGGCTTCACTGGAAAAATAAAACCGTCAGGCTCATCGCCGAGAATCCCGACTATAAACCGATAGAGATAAAGGAAGGCACGGAATTCGAGATCTGGGGAGTAGCGACAACGGTCATACACAGACTGTGACAATTCCTCTTTTTTTTCAATAATTCATTGCTTGACATTACTGCGCTGATAATTTACATTTAGCCGATTCGGAATAATCCGGACATTAAAATAAAACAAAGTTCTGAAGTCTCATCTCCTAAAGTACACTTACCATGGAGAAAGACCGATGGGTCGTTTTCGAAAGGGAACGGTCTCCCGTGCTTGGAAAGGAGCTTGAA
>JAFGUL010000096.1 GCA_016938535.1 Candidatus Delongbacteria bacterium | reverse complement strand
ATCACACTGAACGATACTCTCAGCCCTTTTCAGTTCGGAGAGTTTCTGTGACGGCAATATGGTGAAACATCCGCCGCAGTGACCCTCGTTAGCAGGCACAACTGCCACCTGCCCCTTGGAGTCGTATATTCTCCGGTATAGATTATATAAATGTTTATCGATTTTTGCAACTAAAATAATTCTTTTTTCTTTCAGCAGTTTTTCCTCTTCCTGAGTTTCTGCCAGTTTCATTTCCAGCTGAGATTTTTTCTCTTCAAGCATCGATCTCTTCTCTTGCACTGAACTATTAAGAATATCAAGAGCTTCATTATTTCTTATCAGTTTTTCATTAAGATCAACTATTTTCTCTTCTTCTTCGACAACGGTATTTTCTCTGAAATCGATCTCTTTGATCAGAGCTTCATACTCCTTGTTGTTCGTGACCATATTCCTCTGGTGTTTATATTTCTCAAGCATAATTCTTGATGATTCCACCAGCGCTTTTGAGTTTTTTATCTCATTTTCGAGAATATCTATGTCCGATCCTATCTGAGAGATCTCTTCGCTTTTCTCATTGATTTCTTTTTCAAGTTCTACCACGAGAAAAGGTAAATTTCCTCTTGATCTATCTATAGCTTCAAGCTTACTGTCGATCGATTGAAGCTCAGCGAGTTTTTTGATCTTTTCGTGCATTTTTTCCTGCATTATCTGTCTCCGATGGTTAAATTTCCCCGATACTGGTCACCACATCTTTATCAGTCTTTGATTCAGTGACTTTGACAGACTTACCGCAATTTCTGTCAATGTATTCTTTTAATCCTTTTTTCGCGAATTGTTCCGTTGCATGATGAGTTGCGTCAACGATGTTTATATACTTAGATGCTTCCTGGTATAAATGATGGCCGAACTCGGAAGTGAGAAATACTTGAGCCCCTGATCTGAACGCATTCTTCCATAAAGCAGCACCGCTTCCTCCGCATAAAGCAACGGAAGATATCTTTTCTTTCCTGCTCCTTAACGCTATCCTTAAAGTTTTTGTACCCAGCTTTTCCGATACCAGTCCGCAAAAATCTTTCAGGCTCATTTCATTATCGAATTCTCCGACAGCGCCCAGTCCGAAATTTTCAGATCCGTTATCCAGAGGATAGATATCTATCACAGGTTCCTCGTACGGGTGAGCCTTTTTTGCAGCTGCAGCGACCTGATCCCTTTTCCATGCAGTCGCAACTGTCTCGATCCTGATTTCCGGAACTCTTTCGATCCTGCCCTTTTTTCCTAAATAAGGCGCGGTTCCTTCTCCGGGTCTGAAAGTGCCTTCTCCGCCTGAAGTAAAAAAACATCGGTCATAATTGCCTATTGATGCGCCGCCGGCTTCTGCAACAGCCTTCATTATCTTTTCAGCGGCTTCAGCAGGACTGTAGATAACGATCTTGTACAGCTCGTTAACTTCGATATCCTTTATCTCTTTAATTTTCACCATCGGTCTGATATTGTTCAGCCCGAGTTGCTTTGCGAGGAGATAGCTTACGCCAGTACTTACAAGGTCGTAATTTGTATGACATGAGATCAGAGAAATATCGTTCTTGATAAGAAACCTGATTATGTCGGAGTAATAATCTCCATCAACGAGGTCGTTAACGGGCTTCTTGAATAGTGGATGATGTGACACTATAAGATTGCAACCTGACTTGAGTGCTTCTTTTGCAACTTCAAGTGTGGGGTTAAGAGCGGTAATAATGCCTGTAACTTCTGAATTCCTGTCACCTACAAGAAGACCTGAGGGATCGTTCTTCCACTTCACAGAAGGAATTATTCTATTTCCGAGAATATTTAATATATTTCCGACTTTCATCTCATTTCTCCAAATTATAAAAATTGGCGCGTTGCGCCAACTTTTAAATGCGTGGGGGTACAGGGACTTGAACCCCGGACCAACAGATTATGAGTCTGCTGCTCTAACCGACTGAGCTATACCCCCGGTACCT
>JAFGUL010000095.1 GCA_016938535.1 Candidatus Delongbacteria bacterium | reverse complement strand
TTTTCTGGTTAGTTTTCTGGTTAGTTTTCTGGTTAGTTTTCTGGTTAGTTTTCTGGTTAGTTTTCTGGTTAGTTTTCTGGTTAGTTTGACCACCTATTTGACCATCTTGCTCGGTAACTTGCTCGGTAACTTTTTCATCAACATTCATGAGACTATACAGATCTCTTCCATATTTAGCCTCGAATTTGAAAATATCTTTTTCTTCGATAACAGGATCTAGCCCAAAGAATGCTTTTCCGTAGCGGGCAACCTTCCTGAATCCTGAACCGAGCTCCTCGCAGAATTTTATTTCCCTAAAAAAAGCTGAAATAGCAGGATTTTTGGGAAAAGGCTTCGAATCCTGAATACTGATGACACCGTAGCCATGCGGCTTGTTGGAATTTTCTATATAAAGCCTGTCTCTTTCGATAATAAATTTAGCGGGAAAGTGATTCATATATTCCCTGTGTATAAGTGAGTTCGCAATAACCTCCCTCATCACCATTGACCTTATGCTTATACGCTGATCACCTTCAAGATAGAACGGATCGGGCAGATGTTTTTCAGCAAAAGCAACCAGCCTTTTATAGCTTTCTATCAGGTTTGTTCTAACAAGATCCCTGTCGTCGTACCTGTCGGTGTCGATCTTCCTTAGAACTGCGTCAGTCCTGTGGTGAGGCACTGCAGATAGAATAACATCATCCTTAGCGAGAAGCAGAATAGCCGCAAGAGTAAATCCTTCTTTTCCGGTCTGCCAGTCTTTTTTAAACAGGCCTGCACTCTTTATCAGTTCCTCGTCCGACATATCCGCCCACGGATGATCCTGCCTTGCGACCGTTGCGATCTTCCTTGCATAGCTAATAAGATCCTGCCTGAATTCCGCCATCGTAACAAAAGGATAAACAGTATTCTCGGTAAATCCAGTCTGTTTTCTAAGATAAAGATTAGCTACGAGAGCCGTATTATCAGTAATATTAAAATCACCATCTTCATTTCTATCATAAATTTTACCGCTGCACCTGTGAACCTGAGAGCTTTCCGGAATATAAATATAAAGAATTTTCTT
>JAFGUL010000014.1 GCA_016938535.1 Candidatus Delongbacteria bacterium | reverse complement strand
GTTGAGTCCCACACTGTACTGAAAAACATCACTGTTGAATTTTCCGCCGGTGTTTATAATAGAAACACAGTCTATCAGTTTTCCGAGCGGAATACCCCTTCCGTAGTCCCTGACAACCACTTTGTTTTCCGATATTTTAATGTCTATTCTTTTACCGTAACCTTCAATATATTCATCGATCGAATTGTCCACGATCTCCTTTAACAGAATGTAGATGCCGTCCTCGTAAGTACTCCCGTCACCGAGCCTTCCGATATACATTCCCGTCCTGAGCCTTATATGTTCAAGAGAAGAAAGGGTCTGTATTTTACTCTCGTCGTATTTAACCGTACCTGCAGCGCTTTCCATTTTATTCCTTTTTTTATCAGGTCTTTTCAGAATGACTAATTATATGATTTTTTCAGGTATAATTCAATGTAAAAAATGATATTTTTTTCTGTTGAAATCTCAGTTTTTATTTAATTATATTATCCTGAATGATTAAAAGGCCAGACAATATTGCCCTGCTTTTTTTCTTTTCTGCAGGAATAGCGGCAGCATTTGCGTGCTACAGCAACTTATACTGTTTAATTATTTATCCTGCAGCAGCCGCTCTTTTTTTCTTATCCGCAAGATCAAAACTTCCTGTAATTGTTTTTATAACCGGTTCGGCGATATTTGCTCTTCACAACCACGGTCAGTTCATGATCAGGGATATGATGGAGGGACTGGAAGAAAAAGAAACGGTCGTTTACGGCAGAATATCGGAGCTGAACGAATATATTTTGTCATCGTCTGTTGTTATAAATTCCGATTCGATAAGAATTTCAGGCCGGACCGCAGCTATAGAGTCAAAATTTACCGCCTATCTGAACAGGACCGGATTGACTGCGGGAGACTCTGTAACTGTTTCAGGTAAACTTCAGCCTTTTGAAGCGCCTTTGAACAAATATGAGACGGACAGAAGACTTCTTTCGACCGTAAAAGACACTGTTTCAGAGATAAAAGACGCTTCATTAATCAGTCTTCGAAAAAATGAAGCCGGAATGAGATATTTTATAAACAGGCTTCAGTCAAAGGCTGAAGACATCTTCGACCGCAGGCTGAGTTTTACTTCAGGCGGGTTCCTTACGGCTATTATAACGGGAGATAAAGGCAGGCTCGAAGAGCACAGGATAAAGGAATTTGCCGACAGCGGAACGATCCATCTGCTTGCTGTATCCGGACTTCATGTCGGATTCGTAGTTCTTATTCTGGGGATATTTAATTCATTTTTTCATCTAAAGAAATGGCCTTATCTGATAATAAATTCCTGCGCTCTCATATTCTACGCTGTTTTCACAGGGGGAAGCCCTTCTGTGATAAGGGCAGTACTGATGGCAATAATACTGATGCTGAGCAAACCTTTAAAAAGGAAGCTCCGCGCAGCGGATGTTATCGGAACGGCGGGAATTGTCAGCCTGTCTTACGACCCTAACCAGATATTCATGACCGGATTTATACTTTCTTTTGCTGCAGTACTATCAATAGTACTGATCCATCAGCCTCTGTCAGAGATGCTTAACAGGCATTTCAAGACAGAAAATCTGATGATGAAAAAGATCCGGGAAGGTCTGCTGCTTTCAGCCTCTGTTACGATAGGCCTTCTTCCTTTTGTTCTATATCTTTTCGGAAGATATAATTTCATTTCGATTCTCTCGAATTTAGTACTGATACCTCTGACAGCGGCGGCCTTTATGTCGGGAATCCTGATCATTGCCGCTGATAAAATGAACCTCGCGGCAGAGTTTTTTTCTGATACGGCAGAATTTATCGTTAAGATAATAATGTACATAACCGGAAGTACCGCGGAAAAAGAAACATTCACTCTTCACGGGAGTACTGACGCGCTCGTTACAGCATCCCTGATACTTTTTCTCGCCGCTGTATTTTATTTAAAAGATCTCAGATACAAGACCTCCGTCGTCTTTGTCTCGACTGTAATGATCGGGATCTCGTTTTTCCTGATCGAAAGCGATCCGGTTCTTTATGTATTTAAGACATCTTCAGGGCAAAGCGCCGTTCTTAGGAACTGCGGCGAAAACATTTTATTTGCATCCGGGGTAAAACGTTCGGATATCACGCGGATCATCAATCCCTATTTATCCCGTACAAATGTCAGGCAGATTGACTATTTTATTACACCGGACGAGTGGTTCAAGACTGAAGAGATCGTAAATTATCTTCAGGTACCTGTAATAAATATAGTGGGCGGCAGGGATCATGAGTATTTAGCCGGACATTACAGGCTTCTTGATTTTGAGAGCCTCGGCGGTACTCTCAAGACCGCCGGAGCAGAAATCAGTCCGGCCGGCAGTTCTTACAGGATCGGCACAGGGGTGTTCTCCTGCATTCTCGACAGCAGTGAAAAGGATAAAGGCCGCGAGATAGTTTTCACTAAGGAACAAAATGCTGAAATGACCCGTAATTAATTGCTTATTTTCCGCTATTTTTTGATTGACATTTTATAACGATAGAGCTATATTCTATGTCCTTTGGAAACAGGCATGTTGTTTCTTT
>JAFGUL010000094.1 GCA_016938535.1 Candidatus Delongbacteria bacterium | reverse complement strand
TAAAAAATGTATTAAATTACTTTCAGTAATAATTTACGGAGCCATAAATTGTCATTTGATAAGAGCATGAAGGATTACTATCTTAAGCAGATAGAGCAGATAAGGGAGAGTAATCTTTACAAAAGCGAAAAATATATTTACACTTCACAGTCATCCTGTATCAACGCAAGGGATAATTCCGGGGACAAAACGGAGAACATCATAAACATCTGCTCGAACAATTACCTCGGAATGTCAGATCATACTGAAGTGATAAAAGCGGCAAAAGAAACCCTTGACACCCGCGGTTACGGTATGTCTTCAGTCAGATTCATTTGCGGTACACAGGATATCCACAAAGAGCTCGAGAAAAGAATGTCGGATTTTCTCGGGACTGAGGATACTATACTCTATTCATCGGCATTCGATGCTAATCTCGGAGTTTTTGAAGCTCTTCTCGATGACGAATGCGCAATATTCTCAGACTCTCTCAATCATGCCTCAATAATTGACGGAACAAGACTGTGCAAGGCGAAAAAGATAAGATACGCCAATAACGATATGGACGACCTTCAGGTCAAGCTTGAAGAAGAAAAGAATGCAAAAATAAAGCTGATCGTTTCTGACGGCGTGTTCTCAATGGACGGCATAGTAGCTAAAGTTGATCAGATATGCGAACTGGGAAGGATGTATAGAGCGATAGTCATGATAGACGATTCCCACGCGACAGGATTTATAGGAAGAACAGGCAGAGGAACTCATGAACTTAGAAACTGCATGGAAAAAGTCGATCTTATAAGCACGACCTTCGGAAAGGCTCTAGGAGGCGCTTCGGGAGGATGTATTTCGGGCAGAAAAGAACTGATAGACATTCTCAGGCAGAAATCCAGACCTTATCTTTTTTCTAATTCAATATCACCTTCCGTGGTCGGCGGAGTTTTAAAAGTCATGGACATGATAGGAAACAGCACCGAGCTCAGAGACAGGCTTGAAAAGAATACGGAATTCTGGAAAAAAGGCCTGACCGAAGCCGGTTTCATCCTTACTAACACATCAAGTCCGATCGTTCCGGTAATGCTTTTCAATGCGAAACTGTCACAGGATTTTTCTCTCGATCTATATAAAGAGGGAGTTTATGCCATAGGATTTTTCTACCCCGTCGTGCCTAAAGGTAAAGCGAGGATCAGGACCCAGATATCGGCTGCACATAAAACAGAACAGCTTGAAAAAGCTCTTGAGGCTTTCATTAAAGTCGGTAAAAAGTACGGCATACTCGGCAAAACGAGAGAAGAAATAATAGAGATGTATCCGATATCAGATAAACTATAGCAGGATGAGATGGAACCCGGAAGCAAGATAAACGACAGATATGAAATAATGCGGCTCCTCGGAGAGGGAGGCATGGGGAACGTTTATCTGGTTAAGGATTTCGTGGAGAACAGGATCGTCGCATTAAAGCTGATCAAGGAAAAGTTCTTCTCCAACAAGGCGATCGACAGGTTTAAAAATGAATTCAAGCTCGTAAGCCAGCTGAAACACCCTAATATAATCAAAGTCTATGATCTGGATGTTTATAAAGAGACCGATACCTATTTCTTCACGATGGAATATGTTGAAGGCAAGGATCTGACGACAGCTTTTCCCGAAATGACTTCTAAGGAAAAACTTGAAGTTCTTCTGCAGATAGCGAGAGGTCTGAATTATATTCATAACAGGCACATAATTCACTTCGACATAAAGACCGACAATATTTTCCTGGTAAAAAAAGACGGAAGTTTCAACGCAAAGATAATGGACTTCGGACTTGCTAATTTCGCCGAGGATTTCTCAGGCAAGGTCAGGGGAACACTCGTATATATCGCACCTGAAGTTCTGATGAAAAAAGATATTGACTACAGGGTCGATCTCTATTCACTCGGAATGGTTATCTATTACATATTCTCAGGCAAACTTCCCTTTGACGAATGTAAATCCGTGAAAGAAATAATGAAGAAAAAGCTTGAGGAATCGTTCAGGGAAGAACCCGCTTTTGAATCTATCAGTGAAAATTTCGTAAAAAATCTCATAAAAGACCTTTGCGCTGCGAGAAGAGAGGACAGGATAAATAACGCTCAGCAGCTCATTCTCTATCTCGAAACCGCTCTCGAGATGAACATCAGGGAAGAAACTGAGAGGATCGAGACGATCTTCAACAACGATTATTATGATAAGGATAATCTTTTAAGCGAGCTTCAGGATGAGTATCTTAATTTCTGCCTTAGAACTGAAAAGAGAACAGGAATGCTCAACTCTATAATTTCAGAGAACGGGAACGGGAAAACACAGCTTCTGGACACTCTTAACATCAAAGCCCAGCTGAGCAGAATACCGTCACTTTATCTTACTGTAGAGAAAGAGCAGAGCGTGATCAATATTTTCTTCAGAAAGCTTATATTCGGACTTATAGGTTTTCTTGAAAAGAACGACGAAAGCAGGGATGTATTTATTAAAGCCAATGAGCTTATAGACTCGGAAGGAGCGTTTTTACAGGACAGGGATATTCTTTTCAAAACAAGGACTGTGCTGCGGCGTATTTTCGATAATCTTTCAACAAAACAGTCTCTTATGCTTTTGGTTGACGACATAGCGAATATTGAGGATTCAGGTAAAGAGCTCATGTCTTTCGTGTTAAATCTGGCAGTCACTTCGCCTATCTATCTTGTTTTAACTGTCGATATTGATGTTCTTGAATCTGAAAAATGCAGGCTGAAAGAGTATGAGGAGATATACTATCTGATACCTCCGAAAAGATATTATGTGGAGAACCTTAAGTCGGGAGAGGTGAGAAGATACATAGGTTTTCTGCTCAAGACCCAGGAAGAGAACATAGATGAGAGGATTCTTCCGTATGTCATGAAGGAAAGCAACGGGAACATGTTCTTAATAAAGAGCTATCTTGAGTTTCTTATAAGTCACAAATATTTTAAT
>JAFGUL010000093.1 GCA_016938535.1 Candidatus Delongbacteria bacterium | reverse complement strand
CCGTTGATCTCTTCGGATCCGAAAGGTGCGTAAATTTTATTGAAAGGTGACTTCTCCGACTCTTTTTTAATAAGATCGAGTTTCTCCATCGCTTTTTTCTTGAGAGGGAATACGCTTCTGGTTATAGGCAGATAAGGCCCGTTCTTCACATCGAATTCAGCCTTAAATCCTTTACTCTCACCTATCGCGCCGAAGCTGATGAGCTCTTTGGCGTGGCATACATGCGTAGTCATACGGAGTATTATCGGCATCTGATGTTTTTTAGAGAGTTTTGCAGCCTCAAGAAACATTTTGTACGCTTCTGTAGGAGTGGCAGGCTCCATGACCGGAATGTACGACATTCTCGCAAAATGTCGGTTGTCCTGCTCGTTCTGGCTGGAGTTCGCGCCCGGGTCGTCGCCGAGGATCACTACAAGTCCGCCGGTAAGGTTCATCAGTCCGAGCTGAACTAGCGAATCGGCGGCAACATTCAGCCCGACCGACTTGAAGAAAACAACGGACATGTTGCCGTTGATGCTGGAGCCGAAGGCTACTTCGGTAGCCACTTTTTCGTTGGTCGCCCACTCGAAATGATAATTTCTCATTTCTTCGGGAACGCTGTTCAAAGCCTCGGCTATTTCCGGTGTGGGCGAACCCGGGTAACTCGTTATAACTTTAACACCCGCTTCGAGCATTGCTCTCGCTACCGCATGGTTTCCCATGAACAATCCCTGCCATGGTTGTTTATCTGTAAGCTGTTCGTGAAATTTTTTCATAAATGCTCCTTTGCAGGTTATAAAAAAAGGGCAACCGAATTGCCCTTAGAAAATTTATCGTCTTGCTTTAAAAGCGTCCCATTCCTGTATCAGCACATTGACATCAGTTTTCGTCTTATTATACTTTCCGTCATTCCTTATGCTGATCTTCTCTCCCTTCACGATCGATATCCATTCTGTAAGGGTCACCTCATAAGGTCCCGGGATCTGTTTTGGAGCCATTGACTGTTTAGGAGCAAGACTGCCTGTTTTTTCGGTCTTCGGCTCGATCTTAAGCTCGGATTTCTTTTCCTTTTCAAGATCAACATTCACCTGACCGTCAAGCACTGATATCTCGGTCAGACTTCCGTCAGCATTCATTTTATATGCCGTACCTATGACGGCAGCTACTGCTATCGGTGATCTCACATTGAAATCCTTCTTTTCTGAACCTGTCTTATTTACATTCGTCCATGATTCGCCTGAAACAAGATAACCGCTGAAGGCAATATTTCCGGATGACTGCTCGTATTTATCTATGATGTATTTTGTTTTCTCATTAAGTCTTATGAGACTTCCGTCAGAGAGTTTTATCTCGCATCGTGACTCAGAACCCGTTATAAGAGTGTCTTTTTCAAACACTTTATCCTCTTCATCCAGATCTCCGATCTTCGCACGGTTCCTGACTTTTAGTTCTCCCAGCCTGAAGTCTATTTCTCCTACTTCTTTCATGCTTTCCATAAATTCTTTTGTAGGAGCTGATTCCTTCTTTAATACTTGAGCGGTTTCAGTTTTTTTGACAGAAGTTTCATCCTTGACTACTTTTTCCTGCACCTTCTGTTCTCTGATCTCTTCTTTTGGAAGCTCAGGTGCCGCACTTGCAGCGAAAATGAAAATATTCATCGATAATAAAAGAAATACTGTTCTGTACATATCATCCCCCACGGTTATTTAGAACTTTTAAACAGCCCTTCGATCTTTTTTATGATAATGCCTGCTATTTCACTTTTGTCCATGACCGGAAGCTCTTCAGCTTTATCCTGGGTAATTATTGTGATCCTGTTGGTATCTGATCCGAAAGCAGGATTTTCCCTGCCTGTTTCGTTCAGTATTATCATATCAAGGTTCTTGTCTTTAAGCTTTTTTAGCGCATTCTTTCTTCCGTTATCAGTCTCAAGTGCGAATCCTACAAGTATCTGACCTTTTCTTTTGAGTTTACCGAGTTCTTTTAGAATGTCTTTCGTTTTCTTCAGTTCCAGTTTAAAACTGTCCCCCGATTTCTTTATCTTTGTTACTGACATTGAGGGTGAATAATCGGCCACTGCCGCGGACATTATGACGCAGTCGGCCTTTTTAAATTCTTCTGAAACTGCTTTGTACATGTCCTCAGCAGACTGAACATTTACCCTTTTAATATGAGAATTGCATGTTTCAGCCGTCGGGCCTGTTACAAGTACAGTATCCGCTCCGGCACAAGAAGCAGCTTCAGCTATCCTGAAACCCGTTTTACCGCTTGAGAAATTCGAGATATACCTGACCGGATCAATGAGTTCTTCGGTTCTGCCTGCCGATACAAGTATTTTTTTCCCTTTGAGAGAATCCGTACGATTCAGATAAAACAGGCTTTCCCTGAAAATATCTTCCGGCTCAGCCATTCTTCCTTTAGCCTTGTATCCGCAGGCAAGATCGCCGGTTCCCGGCTCAATGAAAATGACTCCCTGCTTTTTAAGGTTCTTGATATTCCTCTGAACGGCTGGATTGAAATACATTTTATCGTTCATGGCAGGGCAGATAATCAGTTCTTTGTTGTAGGCTATCAGAGCTGTACTCAAAGCGTCATCAGCTATCCCGTTCGCAAGCTTTCCAATTATATTGGCCGTTGCAGGTGCTACGATAAATAAATCAGCCCAATCCGTTACAGAAATATGCTCGGTTGACCATTCATTAACATTCCCGAAAGTATCGGAATATACCTGCTCTCCGGATAAAGTTCTGAGCGTGGTCTCAGTAATGAACTCAAGTCCGTTTTTTGAGATCACTACCTTGACATTATGACCTTTTTTCTTGAAATGTCTTATGAGATAACAGGTCTTGTAAGCTGCGATCCCGCCCGTTATTCCAATCAGGATATTTTTAGTCTTCAAGTTTTGTGAGATCTTCATACTCCCATTCCAGTTCGTCGTTCAGCATTTCGTTCATTGCCACTCTAATAGCTTTAGGGAAAACCGGCAGGTCCTCTTCATTTATCTCCGGTATATATTCTTTGCTGTATTCTTTTTCGCTTCTTTCATCAAGAAATGAATTCCTGAGTTCTTCAAATTCGCTTGCGTTCTTTCTTTCGATCTCTCTCATTCTCTGACCGAGGATCATTACTGCCTCATATACATTTTTCGTTTTCTCCTCAAAATGCTCCTGGCTGATCTTTCTGTCGTCCTTGTCGTTAATGATCTCGTGTTTCTTTTTCATTCTTCGTTTCCTGTTTTTAAATTAAATTATTTCTTCTTTTTTAAGTACAGCCTTAATTTCTTTGTATGCCGACTCCAGTGAGTCATTACATATATTATACGAATATTCTTTCATTTTATCCATTTCTATTTTAGCGAATTTCAGTCTTTTTTCTATAGTCTCGATAGAGTCGGTCCCGCGAAGCTTTAATCTCTTTTCGAGTTCGTCCGGTGAAGGAGGATAAATGAATATCATGACTGAATCATCAGGATACTGTTCTTTAACGGCAAGTCCGCCCTGCACATCTATATCGAAAATTATATGCCTTCCTGACTGAATGCTCTTTTCGACAAAGGATCTCAGAGTTCCGTAAAGATTTCCGTAAACGGTCTTATATTCCACAAATTCCCCGTTAACGGCTCTTTTCTCAAACTCCTCCTTACTTAGAAAAAAATATTCGACCCCGTCCTTTTCCGAACCTCTCGGCGGTCTGGTTGTTGCGGAAACAGAGAATTCGAGATCAGGGAATTCTTTCCTGAGCATGTTGATCAGAGTTGTCTTGCCTGATCCTGAGGGAGCGGAAAAAACTATGAGCTTACCTTTATTCGACATTCTGAGCCTGTTCTCTTATCATTTCGATTATTTCCTTCATACCTACAGAAATATGCGATATCTCAGTTAAATTCGTCTTTGCCGAGATCGTGCTTGCCTCCCTGTGCATTTCCTGCGTCAGATTGTTTATAGTCTTTCCTACAGGTCTGTCCTGTTCAAGTGTTTCACGGAATAAAGAAATGTGCGATCTTAATCTGGAAATCTCCTCAGAAATATCAACTCTGTCGCTTATCATCACAAGTTCCTGCTCAAGCCTTTCTTTAGAAAATGATTCCTGCAGTTCAAAATTTTTAAGCCTTAACATCAGTTTTTCGAACTGTATCTTTGAACAGTCAACCGCCATCTTTGAGATTTCATCAACAAGTTTCTCAAGTTTATCAACATGATCCGAAAGGTCAGTAAATATATTCTGACCCTCTTTTTCACGATAAGAGAGCATGTCTGAAACCGCTTTTTCGAAACCTTCGAGAATTTTTTCCGGAGTATCGCCGGATTCTTTTTCATCAGTCTGAACAAATATATCCTGAAATTTAAGGATCATATCCATTGATATTTCCTGACCGATAGAAAGCTCGCTTCTGAGTTTTTCAAGTGTTTCTTTATAAGCTCTCGCGGCTTCAATATCTACAGATTTCGCCCTTTCCGAAGTAAATTTTGAATTCACATTGATATATACGGTAACGCTTCCTCTCGCTATCATTTTTTTTGCTTTTTCCCTGAGTTTCATCTCGAGATCATTAAAAATTTGCGGCATCCTGAAATTCAGATCAAGAAACCTGTGATTCACACTTTTCACTTCTATCTCGATATCCGATCTTTCCGAAGAGACCGAATTTTTACCGTATCCTGTCATTGATCTGAGCAATCTGTACCTCTATTTTTTTAGTTTGACATCTTCCAGAAGAGCTTTTCCCTTCGGTTTCCTTATCTCGTACGATTCAAGTCTGTCGTCACTTACAAAACCTTCTCCGTATAAAGTATCCCTGCTATCCTTAACCATCATTACATCAGATTCAGTGTGTATCTGTGCTGCTTTCCTGTCCCATATAAGAGTGTCTGTGTATAGAGTGTAACCGGAGCTGGATTTGAAAATGACCTCGTCAATTGCAGTAAACACCTCGCTCAGGTCATTGATTATCCCCCTTCTGCTGTTGAGGATCCCGGTAATTTCTCCTTTTTCATAAAAATCTATCTCCAGTCCGGAATCGATATTATTGACCGAGTACTTGAAATTGGCAAGATATTCCCTTTCAACATATCCTGCACGCACTTTAGCCTTTGTTATGCCTGCGTTCGTTATGTCAATATCCATATTCCAGATCCTGTTGTCCGCTATCTTTTGTTCACCGTCGGATAGAGCCCTCTCTGCCACGATCTTTTCTTTTTCGCAGGACAGATTAAAAAAAACAATAAGGAGCGAAACTGATCTAATCAAGATATTTCTTTTTAGCCGATTCAAATTTACCGTCTCTTTTTAAAATAAATTCAAGAAATTCTCTCACAGCGCCTTTTCCGGACGGAGCGCCGGTAACAAAATCAGCTTTTTCTCTGATCTCAGGTGCAGCATCGCACGGCGAACCTTTCAAACCTGCATATTTCATAGCCGACCAGTCGAACCAGTCATCACCGAAATAAGCTATCTCTTCATCCGACAGAGAATGTTTTTCTTTTAACTTCAAATATGCTTCTGATTTATCTACATGTCCGAAATATATGTCTTCGATCCCCATAACTTCCGCTCTTTTTTTAACTATTTCTGGAAAACCTCCGGTTATGACGGCAAATCTGATACCGTTCTCCGGACCGACATGCTTAATAAAAAAACCGTCTTTTACGCAGAAGGGTTTCATAAGCTCCCCGTTAGAACTGTAGTAAACCATCCCGTCGGTCATAGCTCCGTCAACATCGAGTATTACAAGTTTGATTTCTTTCATGATCTCCTTATCTCTTTACTGATTTTCATTACTTTTTCTATAAGCTCTTCAGCAGTCTTTAAATCTATCATAGACCTGCTGTCTGAAAGCGCTGAACCGGGATCTGTATGGGTTTCAAAAAAGATCCCGTTAACACATCCGGTCGCTGCTGCAGCGCAGGCCATTCTGAGTGCGTATTCAGGCTGACCTCCCGATATTTCCCCTTCCGCGGCAGGTTTTTGGAGCGAGTGTGTCACATCATAAATTACGGGATACCCGAACTCTTTCATCTCCATGAAATTCCTGAAATCCACAACGAGATTATTATAACCGAATGTTGTACCTCTTTCCGTAAGCATTATATTGCCGTTTCCGGCTGAAAGGACTTTATCCGCAGCCAGTTTCATTTCCTTTGCGGAAGCGAACTGACCTTTTTTAATGTTTACGATCTTTCCCGTTCCTGCAGCTGCAAGAATAAGATCGGTCTGTCTGCATAAAAAAGCCGGGATCTGAATAATGTCAACTTTTTCACCTGCGATCTCAGCCTCTGCTTCAGTGTGAACATCCGTCAGTATCTTAAAACCGAACTCCTCTTTAACCTTTTTAAGGATCTCAAGTCCTTTGACAATTCCCGGACCTGTAAAGGAGTTTATGCTTGATCTGTTCGCTTTTGTATATGATGCTTTGAATATTATCTCAGCTTTTGTTCTTTTTGATATACTGTGGAGCTCTCCTGCTATCTTCATCGTTATCTCTTCAGATTCGATAACGCAGGGACCGGCAATAAAGAACATATCTCTGCGATCCTGTTTAACTGTATTTTTATTCATAATATTTCCTTTCCGGCAATTAACTTAAGTCCGTCATTTTTAAAGAGACTTAAATATAACACAGTTTGCTTTTTTTTTCAAATATTATTATTTACAAATGTCGTTTTTTTGTTTACTTTATATAACGGAACGGAGAATGTGTGAATGAACAGATTTATCAGATTCGACGAAAATAATGTCGCAAAAGTGATCGTAAGATATTCCTTTATACTAGTTTCCGGAATAGCTCTAACACTCGCATCTATATACACTCCCAAATATTACCATGAGTACAGGGATAACATTGAATCCACGAAAAGACATCTGAATAAACTTTTTCAGCAGAGGATCAAATTTGAAGTGGACGCGATCGTTTCAAACACGGAATACAGAAGGAAAGTACACACAAATTATCTTAAAGAAAAATTCGATCATCCGGAAAACGGCAAAATGATCCGGTCGGTAAAGGAGATCGTACTGGAAGAGATAACTTCTCTCGATCTGCAGGGTTCACAGGAATATATTTTTGTTTATGAACTTTTGAAGCCGGAGGGAGGAAAGAATTTTGCCAGAATGCTGATCAACCCCAACAGACCCGATCTTGTGGGAAATCTCATTGACGAAGATTACAGGGATATTGAAGGCTTTGAATTCAGAAAAGAGTTCATGAAAAAGATAAATGAGGCCGGCGAAGCTTTCGTTAGCTACATGTATAAGGACCCGAAAACAGGACTTTATGACAGGAAAACTTCATATTTCAAATATTACCCTGAGTTCAACTGGATCTTTGCCCAGGGATATTATTCAAATCATATCACTGAAATAATAGAAGAAGATGTTCAGAGGTACAAGAAGGACTTTGTATTCAGGATCTCTTTAATAATCGGACTCCTGATCTTGTTTCTTACCGTTTACTACTACCTGTTCAGGAATTTTTCACGGAATGTTCAGGATACAATTCTGAGATACAGGACCGGACTGGAAGAAAAGAACAAAATGCTCCAAGAAGAAATTGAGCTTTCCGATCTAAAACAGAAGGAACTGGCCGATTACAGCGATTACATATCTAAGATATACGAATCCATACCTGTCGGGATCGTTTTGATAGATATAGAAAAAAGAACTATTGAAAAGATAAATGATTCGGGTCTGGAGACGCTCGGATTTAAGAGGGAGGAGATCGTCGGCAAAGTATGTAATCAGACTTTCTGCCCGTCACTGGTAAACAAGTGTCCGATAATAGACGAAGGAAAAGAGTTTGACAATCAGGAAAGAATAATTGTAGATAAAAACGGCAGACATATATCGGTTCTCAAAAAAGCCTGCAAAATAAGAGTTAAGGAAACTGAATACATACTCGAGTCCTTTGTTGATATTACAAAGATCAAAGAAGCGGAAGCTGAACTTATAAGGCTGAAAGATAAAGCTGAACAGGCAAGTTTTGAAAAATCCCGATTCCTTGCAAATATGAGCCATGAGATAAGAACACCGATGAATGCGATCTACGGCATGAGCGAAATTCTTGACGAAACAGATCTTACACCCGACCAGAAGGAGATCGTAGAGACAATTAAAGCATCTTCCCAAATACTTGTAAGGATACTTAATGACATTCTTGACCTCTCTAAGATAGAATCAGGTAAAGTAGCAGTAGAAAATTCTGATTTCGATCTTAGGAAACTTATAAAGACAATTTCTGCACCATTTGAGATGAGATCTAAAAAAAGCGGTATCGTTTTCAATGTAGAGTATGTGCCTGAAAATCTTAACGGAATTTACTGCTCAGACAGTCTGAAAATAGGTCAGGTTATAAACAATCTGCTGGGAAATGCTTTCAAATTTACAGATTCAGGATCGGTTAACCTGATTATCGAAATTATCAAAGACAGCGAGAACTCTTCGGAATTAAGATTCTGCGTCAAAGACACCGGAATCGGAATCGAGGATAAATACATTGAGAGAATATTCGAGAGGTTCAGTCAGGCTGATATAAGCACTACCAGGAAATACGGAGGAACAGGACTCGGCCT
>JAFGUL010000092.1 GCA_016938535.1 Candidatus Delongbacteria bacterium | reverse complement strand
GAAGAAACAAAGCTGTTTACCTTTACATTTATACCTGAAACCGTATTCCAGTTATCCATGAAATTGATATTCTGGGAATTTTCAGATATCGACCTGACCCCTTCAGCTGTCCCAATATAAACGGTGCCGCCGAAGACAATAACATCCCTGACATCACCTGTCATTGTATTTGTATCAGCTATCTCATACTTATCGAAAAGTTCATTGTATCTGTACCTTGATAACAGCCCGCTCGTGGCAATGTAAACAAATTCGGAGGATGAGAATATATTGTTGAGGGTGAATGTTCCCGCCTGCTCGATATCATTCAGGTAAACCGATCTTTTTTTCAAAACATCGAAAACGCTGAAAGAACAGTCTTTATGTCCTGCCCATATCATTCCTCTGAAATCTTTTTCAAGTCTGAAAATATCAGGTTTGTACAACCCGTCATCAATATCGTAAACTGTTGTTACGCCGTCACCGCCAAGTGCGACCAGACCCCCGTCCGTTGCGTAATATATTGTGCCTTCATATTCTTGCGCATCACAACCGCTCACTATCGAACAGAAGGTCCTTACCTCAAAATCCGATCCCGAAAGCAGCATGAAATTGATTAATGTTATCAGTATAAGCCTATTTATCATATCGTCTCCCGGTTCTGTCTTTTTAGCTTTATTATTGCAGTTTCTATGTAATTCTTTCTCGCTTTAACGATCTTTATCTCATGTCCCGCCAGATTTATCGTTTCTCCCTGCATCGGTATTCTCTTGAGAGTATTAATTATGTAACCGTTGATCGTTTCATAATCTGTACCGAACAGTTTTTTCTCTTCGCTTCTGATACTATTTATCATCCTGTTAAGTTCCTCAGGGTCTGCACTTCCGTCAACAATAAGTATATTTCTTTCCGGACGATGTATTATTCCCCTGTCTGAAGGAATGCTGTCATGCGGATCATCCACCCTTCCGACTATCATTTCGAGAATATCGTGCATTGTTACAAGTCCTACACACCCTCCGAACTCATCTATCGCCACTCCTATCGAAGCTTTTTCTTTTTTAAAAGTTTTAAACAGAGACAGAACACTGGCTGTTTCCCTCACAAAAACAACAGGTCTTATAATTTCTCTGATCTCTTTTGCGCCGTTCAGAAGGTCCCTTACAAATATAACACCCTTTATATCGTCGAGATCGTTCTCATAAACCACGATCTTCGAAAAGGATGTCAGAACAGCTATCTTTTTAAGTCTGTAAAGCGAATTATTTATATCCACACCTACAATGCTTTTTCTGTGCAGCATTATCTCTTTTACTTTTTTATGCCCCATATTAAGAAGTTTTTTTATTATAACGGCATCTTTTCTCTTAACAGTTTTTCTTTTAGCAGCCTCATCCACCATCAGGGCTATATCGCCTTTTGTAATCGTTACCCAGCTGTTCTCATCCGAGGGCATTTTCATGAATTTCATTATCTGTCTGCTCAGCAGCTTTACAAAAAAGGCTATCGGTGAAAGAACAGACCTTACGAACATGAAAGGATATATTATTCTGACAGAGAGCTTATCGGCATAAGTCTGAGCGATTATCTTGGGTATGATCTCGGCGAACATTACCAGAAAAAGAGTAAGATATAATGTCGTCTCATAGTGGCTGATCCTCCAGTTCATCTCAGCGACGAGATAGGTGAAAAATGTAGCATAAGCGACATTGGCTATATTGTTGCCGATCAGTATCGGTATGAGGTAATTATCCGGATTTTTTATCAGCCTCTTGACTTTTTTTGCGGATTTGCCACCTGATTTACTCCACACCCTGATCTTTATCCTGTCTGAAACAGTATAAATTATCTCAGACATTGAAAAGAATGCAGAGAACAGAAATGCTGTGACGACAAGGATCATCAGCATATTTCCGCTCCTATAACGCCGTTGCTCCTTTCGAATATCTCTTTGATGAAGTCCTTTGCATATCCTTTATTGACAGAGACTATGATCTTTGCACCCCCGTTAAAATCCTCGGTTACAGTAACACAAGAATATTTGCTCAATACGCTCATAACAAGGCTCGTCATATCGTATGAATATGAAAATCTGATATCTGTTCTTATTTCAACTTCTTCAATTTCCGCGGCTGCAATTACTGCTTTCGATGCTTCAGTATAGGCTTTGATAAGCCCGCCTGTTCCGAGATTCGTTCCACCGTAGTAGCGCGTAACCACGAGGAGGACATTCTTCAGTCCGCTCGATTCAAGTACTGTCAGCATTGGTCTCCCTGCTGTCCCCGAAGGTTCGCCATCGTCGGACGAACGGGTTACGGCCGGGTCTTCAATCCCGGCTGAATAGGCAAAGCAGTTATGTGTAGCGTCGTAATATTTTTTTCTGATTTCATCAAGCTTAAGTTCAGCATCGTCCCTGCTCTCTATTCTGTAAAGACGGCCGATAAACCACGAACCTTTTATCTTTTCGATCTCTGTTTCGCAATCAAATGCTATTGTTTTGTATGCTTCTTTCTGCATAGTACGGAAATATAAATAACTTTGGGGTCAAAGTAAAGATATGAACTCTTTAAGAAGCATTATAAAATCCTCCTGCGATGATTTAGCTGCTTCCAGCACCTCTTTATGCGATAAGGGCTCGCCTGTTAGCCCGGCGGCGGGATTCGAGACTCTCGAAATGCACGAGACCTCCATGGAAAGTTCATTTGCCCTGACGGTCTCGGGCACGGTGGACATTCCCACCGTATCGCCGCCGGTGAGTCTCAGGTACTCTATTTCAGCCTTCGTCTCGAACGAAGGGCCTGTCATGTATGCGTAGCATCCCCGCACGACGGGGATATTCCTGTTTGCGCCGGCCTGAAAAAGAAGGCTGTTAAGCCTTTCAGAGAAGGGGGGTTTTATCGGGATTTTGTATTTTTCCGAGAACGGCGCGATATAAGAATCAAGTATCACCATTGCACCCGTGCAGAGATCGCGGTTAATTCCCCCGGCCGCATTGGTCAGGAGCAGATTCTTCACTCCGGCAGCATGAAGCAGGTTTATCGGAAAAATTACTTCATCGTAGCTGTAGCCTTCGTAATAATGCACCCGGCCGGCCAGGATCATGATCTTTTTCCCTTTATAAATCCCTGTTGTAATAGTGCCCTTGTGCCCCATGACAGTTGATCTCGGATATCCGGGAATATCTGAAGTTTTTATACTCGATGCTCCCTCAATTTCATCCTCGAGAAAGGACAATCCGCTCCCGAGAACAATCGCCGTACTGATATTTTCTGTATCAAGATTGTCTTCGATGTATTTTTTTGCCTGCAGGGTTTCCATATTCTTTCCTCTTTTCCTGATGAACAGGAAAATAAACATTTTTTTTCATAAACGGTAATTAATTCTTATATTACTTTCAAAAAAACGGATCAGCCATGAACGCGGAAATAGTCAGAAGCAAGAAAGCTCTACGCAGGGAGATGAGAGAGCTCAAAAAAGAGCTTACAGCAGATCAGAGAAAAGTTAAATCCGAAACTGTAATGAAAGAACTCGAATCTCATCCCGGTTTTCAAGACGCAGAGACGGTTTTTATTTTCTGGTCAATGGACGATGAAATTGACACGAGAGATTTTATACTTAAATGGGCGGACAGAAAAAGATTTATCCTGCCTGCTATAAACGGAGATGAACTTTATCTTAAAGAATTTTCAGGAGTTCAGAAACTCGTTACGGGAGATATTTATGCCATTCCCGAGCCTGAAGGTAAGCCTTTTACGGATTTCGACAGGATCGAACTTGCGGTCATTCCCGGGGTCGCTTTTGACAGACAGAATAACCGTATGGGCAGGGGAAAGGCCTACTATGATAAAATACTTCACAGGCTCAAAGGAAAAGCCCTGCTGATCGGCATCTGCTATGATTTTCAGATGGTCAATGAAGTACCGGTAGAACCGCACGATGTAAAAATGGACGGAGTTATCTGTGACTGAATTTAAATTTCTTGAAAGCCTGAGAGCTATAGATACATACGAGTTCTTCGAAATAGGGAACAAAATGTTCGCTAATGAATGTGCCTCGAAAAAAGAATATCTCGTATGGTGGAGCCCGAGAGAAAATTTTGCCAACTTCGGCATTGGGCATTTCATCTGGCTTCCGGCCGGAAGCAGACTTCCTTTTTCCGAGCAGTTCCCAGAACTTATCGGATTTTATCTTGATAAAAACGAACCCATACCCCAGGTCATTGATATGTACAAGTTGACAGGGCTCCCGTGGAGGAATAAAAAAGATCTTGATTCAGATCCCCGAAAGCCCGGGATCATAGACTGGCTTGCATCTACAGTAAATATTCAGGCTGCCTTTATAATATTCAAAGCCATGGACTCTCTCAAGCTTATTGCAGCGGAAAATCCGGCAGTCATTTATAAGCTGAATGAACTCTGTGTCAGCCCCGCAGGAAGATATTGTGTTATAGATTATCTTAATTTCAAAGGGACAGGTCTTGATCCTGAAGAGAGATTAAAGGGAGAGGGATGGGGACTTTTACAGGTTCTTGAAATGCTTGAGAGGCCGGACAATGAAAGCTTCGCCAAAGCAGCCGCACTCGTCCTGACGCGCAGGGTTGATAACTACACTGATAAGCAGAACGATCTTAAATTTCTCGACGGATGGCTGAAAAGACTCGAATCCTACTAGATATTTTTGAAATTTTATTTGAATAATCGAACATAAATTTATATATTATCGAAAAAGCTTACCGGGAGGTTATGAATGATAAATATTGCATTATGCGGCGGATACGGAAAAATGGGCAGGGCGATCAACGACATCTGCGAAACTTCTGACCGCTTTAATATTTCATATATAATCGAGACTCCCGAAAAATGCCTTCTGACGAACCTGGGAATGGGCATAAAGCTTGAGGATGTGATCGATCACGATGATATTGATGTGGTCGTAGATTTTACTTCAAAAAAATCATGCATGGAACATCTGAACATAAGTTTAAAGCACAACAAGCCCTTTCTTACGGGAACTACCGGTTTCGATGATGCTGAAATGGCGAAGATCGGCCGGATATCCGGTAATGGCAAAGTTTTCTACTCCCCTAATTTTTCTCTCGGAATTTTTATACTCGGTAAAATGCTGAAATGTATTGCCGATCTTACAAGAGACGATTACGATATTGAAATTCTCGAGATGCACCACAACCAGAAAACCGACGCACCGAGCGGAACCGCCCTTAAGCTGAGGGATATCCTTCTTGAAGGGAACCCTGAATATAATGTTATTTACGGCAGAAAAGGGATAAGCGAACCGCGTAAAAGGAATGAGATCGGCATTCATACACTCAGAGGAGGCGATGTAGTGGGTGACCATAAGGTGATCTTTGCCGGCAACGGTGAAAGGCTTGAGCTTACCCATAAAGCAAATTCCAGAAAGACTTTCGCTTCGGGTGTGTTCAGGGCAATTGATTTTCTTATGGAACAGAAAGAGAACAGGCTTTACAAGATGGAGGATCTTTTCAAAGTATGAAACATCTTGCCTTATTGATCTTATTCCTTATCATTTCATCCTGTACGGTAAAAATCCCCGACATAAAGATAACAGGTGAAAAAACCGCACTCGAAAATCAGGTTATGGGAGAATACGCCAAAGTTAAGGAAGATGCATGGATGATAGCTTCAGAAAGGGGAGCAGGTGAAATAAAGATCACCGCCGACAGAAAGGATATCGTTGAAGCAGTCAGAGACAGGGAATTTTATAAAGATGATGTGAACGAAATGAAAATAAAAGGCATCATCGGGGAAAATCAGCAGGGATTGATAGAACTTGTAGATATTGAGAAAATGGATAAACTTGATCCCGTTTTCAGGAATACGGTAATGCTGGTACTTGAAAATGAAAACAAGGCAAGATCTTTAATTATGCAGAGGATCATCGAGACCGATGTGAAATTCAATTCCAATCCTGAAGTAGTTTATGAGTCTTTTTTCAATATGAATCTTTCAGAATCCCCGAACGGGACCCATTTCAGGAACAACAAGGGCGACTGGTCCAAAAAATAATTTTCAGCTATAATTTGCCGTAATATTCAAGGATCTTCTTACCTCTTCTGAAAAAATATGTCGATTCAAAAAGTTTGAGCTGGACTGCATCCATATTATCGTAAAGATAGTGCTTGATCTCGTCGTAGAACAGGATAAATTTTGTCAGTTTTGCTTTAGGAACACTTACCATCAGAGCGAATTCCATGAAAGGGATTATAGTATATACATTTATCATCACATATCCTGAAATATGAAGTTTTCTTGAAAATTCAAAAATGGGATCTATCAGGGAGTGCTCTTTTGTCATCATGAATTTCGTCACAAGATAAACAAGATAATCGCCTGCACATTCAGGATTGTAAAACCTTTTATCAACATTTCCCATAACCTGCTTGACGCCCGGAAGCTTGCGGTGCTGTTTAAGGTAGTGAAGAAGCATCATGGGAGTTTCCACCTGAAGAGTTCCGTTCAATATCTCGTTCACCCTGTCCGTTGACCATCTGTAGCAAATGTTGAATTCATAATATTTGTCGAGAAGATCTTTCATTTCATTGTAAACGGATTCTGATACAGCCGCGTTTTTAAGGTTGTTCAGGTCTCTCAGAGCCTGCTCTTTCGAAAATATTTCCGGGAAATACTTTGAAACTCTTTCATAATGTCTGAAAATATCATCCTCGGGAATGGCCATAAAGATCAGAAAAGCCTTTCTTATCGCTGTCTTGGCCGTCTTAAAATCTCCTTTTCTGTGCTGAAGAATGAACTCGTTCGTAAGATGTGTTATGTATTCTGAAAGATTATTGTTCTCTTTAGCCTGCCTTCTTGTTTCCTGAATAAGTGTGATTACTTCGCCGATCGGATAGTATAAATTAGCTTTGACAGTAGCAATATCCCCGATATCCTCGCCTGTTATCTCCTTTCTCAGTTTCTGTTTTAGATCGACCTTTCTCTGATCCCAGTAAAGGGATTTCTCGTATTCTCCCTTATAAAAGTAATAAGTTGAAAGGGTGGTGAACATGACGAACATTTTTTCTACATCTTTCTGTTTGTAGGCAACTTCAAGTCCGTAACTGAGCCTGTCGCTGTATTCGCCTTTGATAAGGCCTTTTTCTATAAGAACGCCGATCGTTTTGAGAAGGTAGAAATATGTTTCATTATAGAGCTGAACCCTTATGTGCTCGGCAATATAGTTTGAAAGAACCTTTTCATATTCGTCCTTCCATTCAATTACTCCGTGAACGAATTTTATTACATTGAGAAGGTTGGGATATTCAAATGACAGATTTTTTTCACGGGCAAATTTTTTCTCAAGTAGCCCGATTATCTTTACCCCCTGCTCATAGTGCTCTCCGGATTTGAGCAGCCGTTCAATAAAATCTATCGTAAGTCTGGAAATTTCACGGATATCCAAACTCTCCTCCATGAAAACCATCGCCTTTTCCATGAATTTATAAGCATCGTAATTGTACATAACAGAATCGTGCATTTCCATTTTAAGTTTAATGAAGCTGATCCTGTTCGATACATCCCTGCCTTTGTTCCTGTAAATAAGGTCAAGTTTCCTCGCGCTCTTAACAGCTCTTTTCATATCCTTTTTCATAAGATAACGCGTATAATTCACAGTCAGCCTGAAACGGATTTTTGTATCTTTTACGATCTTGATGGAATTAAGGAGAAGGTAAAAAAGATTGTCGTTCGAATCGGACTTTATAAGTTTGTCAATATAGGCGTCTATCGAATTGAGGCTTTTTCCTGAACCTGTTCCGAGAACTCTTTTTAACAGAATTGATGCGTATTTGCTGAACTTGTCGTCATGATCAAGCCTGATGATATCCTGATAAAGTCCTGAAAGTTCCTCAGTGGGTGTGAGCTTGAAAACATAATCCTTTACATCGCTTTTTATGGCTTTGAAAAGTCCGTCATAACCGCTTATAAGTTCGTGGTTCACCAGTATATTGAGTGCCCTTGAAAGTTCGTATTCACCGAGAGGTATGCATTTTTGAATATCACCGGCAGTAAGTTTATTGAAAGTTGTGCATAAAAGTTTTAAAACAGCAAGTTCGTCAGCGTCCAGGCCGTCAATAATGTTTTTGACCGACCTCCCGATGTTTTTTTCGAGAATGGCTTTAAATTTGTCCCTGCTCCTGAAGAGAAGTATTCCCGAAACATAAGCCAGCACTCCGTTCTGAAAAAATTCGTCGAAATACATCATGAGCTTTCTGAAATTACCGCCCGAGTGGTCGAATATCTTTTTTGAGAAATCCGGGGGCAGGCTTCCGATCCTGCCGAGCAGCAGATTTATAGCTTCATTCGTTTCGGAAAATGACAGAAGAGGAATATCAACCTTCTGAATTTCAGGATCGTATTCTATAAGTTTATAGCTTTGCGCCACCTTCTCGCTCATTTTATCGGTCGTTATTGAGATCAGTAAAAAGATATTGCCGCTGTTCTTGTTTATGTTCAAGAGCCTGTTGACAAATCTTATGGATTCTTTGTCATATCTCTCGTAATTATCAAGAAGTATCGTCAGTTTCTTGTCGGACATATCCGAACATTTGAAAATAAAATCAATGATCCCGTCGAAAATATAAGAGAAATCCTGTTCATTTTCAATAATAGCTTCGAGCTCTTTTTCGATTCTGTTAAATTCATCCTCTATATCAGAGTCGTTCCTGTAAAGATTATAAACCTTTCTGAGAACCAGCTTGCCGATGAAAAAATCCTCGCTCGTGTTGTCCTGAAGATACATTTTCAGTATCTTATCAAGATTAAGTCTGGCCTCAAAAACTATCTGATCTATCAGCTTTGTTTTTCCCGAACCTGAAACCCCGGTCAGAAGAACAGTTTTACCTGTACTTTTAGTTATTGAACTTTTTCTTAATGTGTTGACCTGGTGATAAACTTCGTCTCTGAGTATGAACTTCGGATTATTCAAAAAAGATGTTATATGCTGAACTGTAGGCACTTTGAAGTCAAGGTTAAATATTCTGTTCAGAGAAATTATCGCTTCGATCGCCGAAGATATTCTTGTTCCCGGATTCTTTTCGGTAAGCTGCGAGATGAATGATTTCACCTTTTTTTCAGAAAATGTCGATAAAAGTTCCATGCTTTTATCATATTCCCTGTTTATAGCCTCAATCAGGCTGCCTTTCCCGATCTCTTGTCCATCTTCCGAACTTTTAATCCCTTTATTTACATGGATCAGTGTTATTCCTAGAGAATAGAGATCTATCTTGGGGCTGATCTTTGTCGGGTCAAGAAAAAATTCCGGAGCTATGTAGGAAAGAGTTCCTTTTGCGCTTATATTCTGCTTATTATGCTTCTTGATCTCAGACAGCCCGAAGTCTAGAATCTTTACGGTCGGTTCACCTTTTTCATCAACAATAAAAATGTTCTCAGGCTTAATATCGAAATGTATAATGTTGTTGGAGTGAAGATAGTTAAGGCCGTCCAGTATCTGATAGACTATTTCGGGGAATTTTACGCTGCTCGGCCCGGACCTGACGAAATCCATCAGATCTGAACCGTGAAGGTAGTCCATCGTGTAATAATATTTATTCAGTTTTTTATCATAACCGAACTCGTAAACATT
>JAFGUL010000091.1 GCA_016938535.1 Candidatus Delongbacteria bacterium | reverse complement strand
TGCTGAAGGCCGGACTTGAACCGGCACAGTACGAATACCGAGGGATTTTAAGTCCCTTGTGTCTACCAATTCCACCACTCCAGCAGCGAGGGACACCTTGAGGCGACGACCAGATTTGAACTGGTGAATGGAAGTTTTGCAGACTTCTGCCTTACCACTTGGCTACGTCGCCCTAAAAAAAAGAGCGAGAGACGGGGGTTGAACCCGCGACCCCGACCTTGGCAAGGTCGTGCTCTACCACTGAGCTACTCTCGCTTAGGTCGGGTAATATAAACAACGGATAAAATATTCGCAAGTTTTTTTATTGCTTTTTCAGACGATTTTTCATTAGTTTACTAATTGGTATAAATTTAGGGCAGAACAAAGATGGATTTGATCAATCAGAGATACGAAATCAATCAGATACTGGGTCAGGGAGGGTTCGGCAGCGTATATAAAGTTGCGGATCATTTTGAGAACGGAAAAGTACTTGCTCTGAAAAAAATTAAAAAGGAAATTCTTTCCAAAAAAGCCATAAATGTGTTCAAGCATGAATTCAAATTTCTTATATCTCTTATTCATCCGAATCTCGTCAAAGTGCATGACTTCGATATAGATAAGGATACAGATGAACTTTTTTTCACCATGGAATATATTCAGGGAAATTCACTGTTCAGGTCGCTGAAGGAAAGTTTTTCATGGGAAAAAGTCGAGAATAATCTCATTCAGGCATGCAGAGCACTATCATATATACATTCTAAGGATATAATTCACTATGACATTAAGCCCGACAATATTTTTATAGACAGCTACGGTAAATTAAAGATAATGGATTTCGGATTTGCAGGCGGAAAAAATACTACCGAAGTAAGGGGAACAATGCAGTTCATTGCGCCCGAACTTCTTCTCAAGAAAAATGTAACTCACAAGATCGATTTTTTCTCTCTCGGCGTTACATTTTATTTCAGCATAACCGGGAAGCTGCCTTTTAAAGGTAAGGACAGGCAGGAAATTATTTCAAACTCGATTAAAGGCAACTATATTCCTTTGGAAAACATCAGAAAAGGTGTTCCAGAAAAACTTGCCCGTGTTATTGCAAGGATGATGCAGCCCGATCAGGATAAAAGGTATGAAAGTGCTGACGATATTATAATCGATCTGATCGACGATCCCGATAAGAAAAAGAATCTGACTGCACAGTACCTTTTCACTGATCTCGGAATAAGATCGTACATTTCTTCAGGTAAGCTGATAGGAAGAAAAAAAGAGCTCAGTTTCATGCTTTCCAACTCTTCGAAAGTATTTGAAGAAAAGGTGTTCTTTGACAACAAACCTATCTTCCTTGTCGGCAGGTACGGGAACGGAAAATCATCAATATTGCGAGAATATAAATATCTTATTCAGCTTAATGAGGGTATAGACTACTACACGGCGAATTTTGTACGGGGTGACGAAACTAAATATCAGGCGTTCGAGATCATAATTCAGGAGATGTTCAGGCTTCACAGGCTTAATGTTGAGAGCTATCCCAATTTAAGATTCTTGTTTAAACATTCCGATGAGCCGGAAACAGCAGATGACAGTGCTCAGGCAAAGATCCAGAAACTCGGAGAAATAGATGCGATGGTGGACTTTTTCTGTTCTTTTTCCAGAAAATTCAAATTCGTGCTTGAACTTAAGGACTTCGATAATGCCAACTCTTCATCAATAAATCTTTTTGAAAATCTTACGAGGGAAATGCGCAGAAGTCCGGAAAAAGAAATGGCTTTTATGGTGGTCTCAACAGTTCAGACAGAAAATCTGAAATCATATCATAAGATAACACTCAAGAGAATGAGAGATCAGATACACAGGCTTGAAATAAATCCGCTGGCAATATCTGAAACAAAGGAATATGTGAATCAGCTTCTAACGGACACAGCAATTCAGGATGAGATAATCGGTTTCATGCACAGATTTACAGGCGGAGTACCCTACTATATAAACGAACTTCTGATCTATCTGTTCAATCAGAGCTATCTCAGCAGATCGCAGATGAAATGGTCGCTCGATCCGGGATTTCTAAATGACCTTAATCTCGGGTTGCGTGATATTACCTACAGCAATTTTAAGAGGTTCTCCAATATAGAACAAGCTCTGATCAAGGAGCTGATGATACTTGCGCGACCGACACCTTTCGAGATGATGGGCACAATATCAAAAGTCACGAAGATCAATAATCAGATAGCAGTAAAATTTTTATATAAGCTCACTGATTCGGAAATGATTGAAAAGATCAAGTATTTTGACGGTTACCGCTATTATCTTACAAAAAAACTTTTCCTTAACGCCGTGATGAAGGATTTCCCGAAAGACGATTATCTGAGCTGGAACCTCATAACTGCTGAAGAGATAGAAAAAAAATACGGCGTGAACAACGATAATGTCTATGCTCTTACGGATTATTATTTCCGAAGCCCCAATAAAGCAAAAGCGATCGAAATGCTCGAGATGTCGATAAATAAATCATTCGATGAAAACAACCTGGAATTCGCGGTTACCAATCTGAAAAGGCTCTACGGCATTGAAACAGACCCTTCGAAGAAAGTTAATATTTTCGTGAGTATTATTCAAAACCAGACCATTCTTGGAAACTACGACAATGTTCTTGACCAGCTCGTCAGATTTGAAAATGAAGAAAACACTGTTTCAGAGATCAATAAGTTAAGAATTAAACTTGTAAAATATGAATGTTCTTCAAAAGCAGGAAGATTCGACTATCTTGACGAAACAAGGACCTGGCTGATTAATTTTAAGATAAAGAGCAGCCTTCCGAAAGAAATAAAGGCATCATATTATATGTGGCTGGGGGGATATTATACAAACGACGGGAAATACAAAAAGGCATTGAAGTTTTATAATAAGGCTCTAAAAATATATCAAAAGGACGCCAGAGAGCTTCTTTCTGCAAGAACAATACTCAAAATATCTTCAGTTAAGCTTCTGAAAGGAGATCTGAGAAGGGTTCTTGATGATGTGAAGTATTCACTTGAGATATTCAGGAAATACAATGAGACAGAAGATGTTCTGGAAGGATACATAACGCTCGGTGATGTTTACAGTAACCTTCCTGACAGGGATAATGCAATTCAGTATTACGGTGAATGTAATGCTCTTGCAAAAGATCAGAATAATATTGTTTATGAGGTCGAATCCTCTCACAAACTTTCAGGGTTCAAGATCAAATCCCTTAATTTCAACGATGCTCTCAACCTTATAAACTGCGGTGTCGAAAAACCCGAAGATGTAAATATAACGGATCTTACCGGTGATATCTATTATCACAGAGCAAAACTCTTTTATCAGACCGGAAAACTGAACGAGGCAATATTAAGCGTAAATAAAGCGATCGATATTCAGCTTCTTCTAAAGAGATATGCCAAACTCAACAACTCGCTTTTGATGAAATGCAAGATCCAGCTCAGGCAGTATAAACCGGATGAGGCCCAGAAAACTCTGGAGATAACAAAACTATATTCCTCAAAAGAGAATGTGAGATTTCTTATAAATCATTCTATTATCGAGGCATTGATCTTCCATTCTCAGGAAAAATACAAAAAGGCAGTAAAACAGCTGAAAAAGATCGATAAATCAGTGGAGAAGATTTCGACTCTCGAGGAAAAGATAAGCTACAGGGTACTAAAAGCAATGATCTTTGAAAAACTGAAGGACATGAATCAGACAATGGGCACCCTGGGTTATGCTTACGCAATTTATGACAGGAACAGCTCACTTCTGGAGCACAATAAACTGCTCAATCTTAAGCTCATGATCTATTACAACAAGATCAGGTGCTATTCGGGAGATCAGGATAACGGGATAAAAGAACTTTCAAACATAATTCAATATCTCGGGAATCATGAACTGCCCTATTATAAAGCTTTTGCGAATTATAATCTCGGTAAGATTTATCTTGACGCAGAAGAAAAATACAGAGCGATCGCCTGCTACAGGTCTGCAAAAAAAGAATTCGAGAAACTTTCGACAGATTATCCTGAATACAAAACTGTTTCATCCGTGATAGAACAGGACGAAAAAGAACAGGACAAGAGGATGTAATTTGAAGAGCAGGATAAGAAGATATATAACAGGTTATACAGCTTTAAGCATGATAAAATATATGAGCAGATATCTTTTCGTCCTCCTTTTTGTAATTACCGCAGTAACTGCAGCTGAACTCTCTTACAACTTCGGAACCGGCGGAAGAAAAGTGCTTTTCGCGCTGTCCTTGTCTTCCTTTTTATTATATCTGGCGATTAATTTTATAAATATCATCAGGCTGATCCGTCTTGCTTTGAGGCAACCCAGATCAATATTGTCAAAGATAGATTCGTCTAATCCCGAATTTAAACTCCTTCTCATCTACGACCTGATCAATATGAACAACAGGTCAGAACTTACTGATTCCGCTATTAATGATCTTAAAGAAGATTTCACGAACCAAAAAAAGAAACCGGATATTTTTAGGTCAGCCGGTATCTCTTTTTCTTATTCAAAGGCATCGTTAATGCTTATCGCGTCTCTTTTTATCTGCCTGTTTTCAGACGGGGCATTATACAGAATTTACCTATATGAAAAAGACTTTACTCCGCCCCCCTCCCATACTCTTACACTTCTTCAGGATCAGATAACCTCGGCAGGAGGAGATTCGCTTCATATCGGCTGCTTCTCCAACGGGAAACATCCTGATCTAGTCAACCTGAACAAAAGATATGTTGACAACGACACATACAGCACTTTCAAGATAAGTTCCGAAAGAGACAGCATATATTATTACAGAACCGCCGAGTCCGAAAGTTTTTATTATTTCTTTTCCACTGATGAAACATCAACAGATACCGCATTCGTCTCAGTTCACAAAAGGCCTGATATCGAAGAGATCAGTCTGCAAATATTTTCACCGTCATATACGAAGCTCCCTGTAAGAGAATACAGCGGGATGATCCCGTCTGTGCCGGTCTATAAAGGTTCACGGCTGGATTTCAGTCTTACTTCAACTGTAGCGGAAACTGATTCTGTGATCATGATGTTCTCTGAAGGTCAGAAAAATATTTTTTCTAATGACAGCTTAGGCACTTTCAGCGGATCTTTTATTGTGCACGATCCTTCAGAATATTATTTCCGCATTTATAAAAATTACGCAGGATTTGAAGTGACGAACACCGATCCGGTAGTGAGTAGTATTGAGATCATAAACGATGAATATCCGACCGTAAACCTGATCTATCCTGAAGACGGATTCATGCTTGATGAAACAATGCAGATACCTGTATTCGCTACGGCGACAGATGATTTTGAGATAACCGAAGCTTATCTTTTCATGCAGAAAATTTCCTTCAATCAGTTTACCGGAAAAGAGGAAAAATCCGACCACATAAAAAAACGGGTGAAGAATTTTGAGAATAAGGACGGGATATTAATCGTGAATTCTTACGAGTCACTTGACCAGATGAGGCTGTTTCCGGAGGATAAGGTAAGTATTTTTTTGCGCGTTTATGACAATGATGTAATTTCAGGCCCCAAATATACTGATTCGAAAACCAGGACAGTAGTGCTTCCGACCCTGCAGGAACTTCTTACCGAAACTGAAAAAAATTACGGGGAACAGGAAAAATCACTGAAGGAAGAGCTTGAGAGGAACCGTTCAATGATCGAAAAGATCTCCGAAATGACTGAAAAGCTCAAGGCAAATCATGATGTGAACTGGGAGGACGAAAAAAAACTGATGCAGCTGCTCAACGAGCAGGAAGAGATGAACAGTAGCCTCGGTGATCTGGAGCAGCAAATCCAGAAGAATATTTCCATGATGGATGAAAATTCTCTCCTTAATGAAGAAACAATGAAAAAATACATGAAGCTCCAGAAACTGGTTGACGATCTTTTTACCGGAGAAATGAAGGAAAAGCTCAGAGAACTGTCAGAACTGAAAGGTACAGAGGATCTGGACAGGGAAAAATTCGCCGAGTTTTTAAAGGATTTTGAAAATCAGCAGAATGAGTTTAAAGAAGGTATTGAGAAATCGATCGAAATATTAGAACAGATAAGGAACGAGTATGTGCTCGACAAGCTTATAAAACAGATAAGCGAAATGATAACCAGGCAGCACGAAATTAACGATTCCGTACTTTCGGAAAATTCAGAAAAAGAGGAGAATCTGTCAAGGCAGAAAAAAGTTGAAGACTCTTACGATTTTTTTGAGAAAGACCTGAAAAGTTCAGCACAAGAAATTGAAGAGCTTACGACAGAAGGAATAGTATCGGATGTAGAAGAGAAAAACATCAGGAAAGATATCTCTGAAATCCGTAAAAGCATTGAAGGGTCAGACAAGAACTCCTCTTTTAAAAATGGTTCGGAAATATCTGCCAAACTCACCGAAATTAAAGATTCGATAGAAAATATAAAAAAAGAAATGATGGAAGAGCAGAAGGATAAATTAAAGGCCGAGATCGAAGCTGTAGTTGCAGATCTTATACTTCTGTCCGAAGAAATAGAAAAATTAAAAAATTTTTCCAGAGACATCTCGGCTGCCTCTCCTCTGGCTTCCGATATTATCAAAGGGTTCGACAGGCTAAAAAATCTATTCGGCTCAACCGCGGAAAAAATTTTCGGGATATCAAAAAGAACATTTTTCATAGACAGAACGATAATAGCAGGGCTGGGAAGAATTGAGGAACAGTTTGCAAGAGCATCTGCGGTGATTCAGAACAGACAGTTCGGACAATCTTATCAGTTGAACGGAATAATAATGGGGAATGTCAATAAGCTTGCTCTAAGTCTTATGGATGCAGCTGCCGAGCTTGAAAAATCCGAATCTCCTTCAGGGCTTGAAGAAATGTTGAAAAAAATGGAAGAGCTTGCGAAAATGCAGTCTCAGATAAATTCCCAGACATCTTCAATGCAGATGAAATCGGGAGAATCGGGAATGTCGCAGATGCAGGAAATGATGCAGAGGCTCGCCATGGAACAGGCTCAGCTATACGATGCTCTTATGAAGATGCAGCAGAGCATGGGTCAGCCGGGAAAAGAAGGTGATCCCGGTCAGGACGGAAGCCCGGGCAGTCAGGGTGCACCGGGCAGTCAGGGTGCACCGGGCAGTCAGGG
>JAFGUL010000090.1 GCA_016938535.1 Candidatus Delongbacteria bacterium | reverse complement strand
TAAGCTAAACAAATATTTCATTGTTTACAAACAAAAAAATCTGAAAAAATTGTGTTATAGATCTATTCCGGAACTCTGAAAAATCTTTCCCATCTGGTTCCTTCATCCTGATCGAAAGATGCGTAAATTAATGATACTTTTCCGATCACATCCTCTGTATCGACGAACCCGAAATCTCTTGAATCGTAGCTGGATTTAAAATTATCCCCTATAACGAAAAGTCTGTCCCCGGGAACAGTAAAAGTTTCTATTTGGGCATCATCGGAGAAATTGATCTCAAGCGAAGGAGTTTCTTTCCCGAACTTGAAATTATAAAGCAGTCCGTCAACGAAAACGAAACTGTCTATGAGCGTGACGGTCTGACCTTCTACAGCGGCAACTCTTTTAACAAGATTGTGATCGGTCTGCATGTGGTATTTATTATTTATGACTATAATTTCGCCATTTCGGATATCTCTGAGACCGGGGATCGTAAAAGAAGGCAGAGAAAAGCTGTATCTGAAAAAGGGGATAGTTGCTCTGTTCGGAGTACGGGTGCCGAAGATAAGTTTATTTATCAAAAGAAAATCACCGGGAATGACAGTATCGGACATTGATGATGAATTTACCCTGTAAAACTCGAAGAACACAGCCTTAGATAAAAGGATAAAAACCAGTATGGATAAAAAAATGAGATATTTAAACCTTTTGCTATTCATCAACTTTGAGTAAAGCGAGAAATGCTTCCTGCGGAAGTTCGATAGAGCCGATCTGTTTCATTTTCTTCTTGCCCTTTTTCTGCTTTTCAAGAAGTTTTTTCTTTCTCGTTATATCGCCGCCGTAGCATTTTGCAAGAACATTCTTCCTTAAAGCTTTTACAGTTGTTCTCGCGATTATCCTCGAACCGACTGCAGCCTGGATCGCACAGTCGAACATCTGCCTCGGGATAATTTCCTTAAGTTTTTTACAGATCTTTTCACCGTAATGATAGGCCTTATCTTTATGGATTATAGCGGCAAGAGCATCTACTTTATCGCCGTTGAGAAGAATATCCAGTCTGACCATTTCTGTAGGCTGATATCCTGAAAGTTCATAGTCAAATGAAGCATAACCTCTTGAGATCGACTTAAGTTTGTCAAAAAAATCGAAAATAACTTCGGACAGAGGAAATTCATATTTTAAAACGACCCTGTTCTCGTCAAGGTAGTCAGTTACGGTGTAAACACCCCTTCTTTCGAGTGCCAGTTTCATCACTGCGCCGATATGTTCTGACAGAGTTATGATCTGAGCCTTGATATACGGTTCTTCGATACGCTGAATATTTTTGCTCATGTCAAGGTCTTTAGGATTGGTCACAACTTCCGTTTCACCGCTTGAAAGATAGATATGATAGGTCACATTCGGGAAAGTGTTAATAACGGACATGTCATATTCGCGTTCGAGCCTTTCGTGTACGATCTCCATGTGCAGAAGACCCAGATAACCCACCCTGAAACCGAATCCGAGGGCAGTAGAACTTTCAGGAGTATAAACCAGTGACGAGTCATTCAGCTTTAGCTTTTCCAGTGATTCTTTAAGGTCATCATAATCTTCGGTGCTGACAGGAAAAACTCCCGAATAAACCATCGGTTTAATGTCCTGATAACCGGGCAAAGGTGCGGGCGATCCGTTTTTTGCATGCGTAACGGTGTCTCCCACTTTTATGTCTTTTACGGTCTTAGTGCCTGTGATAAGGTAGCCGACCTCGCCTTCGGTCAATTCTTCCTTTTTGATCCTCTCAAGCTTCAGTATCCCGATCTCCTCGACATCGAAGGTGGAATCCTGGTTAAAGAATTTGATCTTGTCGCCCTGCCTGATAGTTCCGTTTACGATCCTGATATAAGCTACCGCACCTCTGAACTGATCGTACATCGAATCAAAAATAAGAGCCTGAAGCGGTTCGTTTTCATTCCCTTTCGGAGGTGGGATCATTTCGATTATCTTCTCGAGAAGTTCTTCAACTCCTTCACCTGTCTTAGCTGAAGTAAAAACGATCTCTGAGTCTATGCAGCCGATCAGATCTTTGACCTGATGAGCGACATGTTCCGGCTGGGCCGCCGGAAGATCTATTTTGTTTATTACAGGAATGATCTCGAGATCCTGATCCATGGCCAGATAAAGATTCGAAAGGGTCTGAGCCTCAATACCCTGAGCGGCGTCAACAACAAGGATCGCGCCTTCGCATGCTGCAATACTTCTCGAAACTTCGTAAGTGAAGTCAACATGACCTGGAGTATCTATCAGGTTCAGGATGTATTCTTTGCCGTCCTTAGCCTTGTAATTCATTGTAACGGCATGGGATTTTATGGTGATCCCTCTTTCCTGTTCAAGATCCATGTCATCGAGGGTCTGGTTTTTCATTTCCCTGTCGGTCAAGGTTCCGGTCAGTTGCAGAAGTCTGTCGGCAAGAGTTGATTTTCCGTGGTCTATGTGTGCTATTATGCAGAAATTTCGTATATTTTTTTTCATTTTTCACTTTCTTTTAAGTTCGCGCGAAATATAAGGTATGGCAGGTATAAAGTCAACAAACAAAAAAGGGCTGAAAAGTCAGCCCCGTGGTCAAATGGATATAAGGATTATTTTTTCAGAGAGCTCTTTACAGCGTTCTCGGTATTTTTGTGTGGTATGTGTTTTTCTTCATAGATCTTAGTGTTGACAGAACCGTCCTTGTTGACGGTGACTAAAGTTCTTTTGCCGCATTCTCCGCAGCCGAAATATTTTTTTTCGGGGGAGTTGTGAAGTTCGCCTATTTCTGCGCCGCAGAAAGCGCATTTTACCTTGATCTTCTCTTTCATGGCTTTTCTCCATTTCGTTTTTTCAGATTTTCTGATATTAGGATAGATTTGTCCATAACTGTAATTTAATAAAAATTTTCCTAAAACCTAATAATATTTTAGTTCTTTCCACGGATAATTTTTATTATGAAAACTGCACCGATAAGTGCTGTGATAATACCGACCGGGATCTCGACCGGCCACAAAATACTTCTTGATATAAAATCGCAGAATAAAAGTATTGCTGATCCTGTCAAAAGAGATGCCGGAAGAAGAACTCTGTAGTTCTTTCCGAAATATGAAGAAGCTATATGCGGAGCTATGATACCTATAAAACCAATAGGGCCGGTTACAGCTACGACTGAACTTATCATTAGTGATGAGATAATGAAAGTTTTCTTTCCCGTTCTTTGAACATCAACACCTCGTGAAACAGAAATCTCGTCGCCGAGACTAAGCAGATTAAGTTCATCCCTCAGGCTGTAGATCATAAATGAACCTGCAACAAATACCGCCGCAGTAAAGTAAAGTGAATCGAATCTCACTACATCGAGGCTACCCATAGTCCATCTGGTAATTCTGACCGCACTAGCCTGATCGGTAAGGTATTGAAGGAACAGTATCAGACCGGAAAAAAAGAAATTTATTATTACTCCTGCAAGGATCAGAGAGTTAGGATTGAATTTCTTTCTTCCTGAGACGGCGGTATAAATGAAGATAACGGAAAGAAGTGCCCCGAAAAATGCGAAAACCGATGACATAGCTATACCGAAAACACCCCCGGCGGTAAAGAATGAGATAAAAATGGTCACTCCGAATGATGCTCCGCCTGCAGTACCGAGGGTAAAAGGTGAAGCTATCGGATTCCTGAAGAGCGACTGGAAAACAGCACCGCAAAGAGCGAAAGTACCTCCCGCCATGAGAGCCGTCAAAGCCCTGGGCACTCTCACTTTCAGGATCAGATCCGAAGCAAGATCACTGTCAAAGCTCAGATCGGGCCCGACGAAAATGCTGAACAAAAACATTCCGGTTAC
>JAFGUL010000089.1 GCA_016938535.1 Candidatus Delongbacteria bacterium | reverse complement strand
TGTAAGTTTTCATGAATCTCTCCGGAATTTTAATTCAAAATAAGAAAAAAATATAGTTTTGTAAATGATAAAATCCATCTATTTATGATGCAATATTTTGATGTAGGCAATTTTCTGAGGTACCGAAAAATTGATAAGATTTTACTTGTAAAATTGTGATTATTTTCATACTTATCTCAGTAAACAAATAGTTATACTTAACAAATGGGAAATTTTAAATGAAAAAACTCAACACAATAAAAACAGGAATGAACATTCATATCGGTAAAGATGTTGTTTTTGGGCACAACTGTGTGATCGGACATAATGTAGTGATCCATGAGGGAACTGTTATCGGAGACAATGTCAGGATAGACGACAACACTGTTATCGGGAAGCAGAAGCTGAAGTCACCGAATTCGGCGATGGCGACTGATGAGGTTCTGCCGCCGGCAAAGATCGGCAGCGGCGTTCTTATCGGCGCCGGAGTAGTTATCTACGCAGGCGCAGAGATCGGCGATAAAGTTCTTATCGCTGATCAGGCGGCGGTCCAGTTCGGCGTGACGGTCGGGGAGATGACGATCATCGGAAGGGGAGTTCTTGTCGAGTCAAAATGTTCGGTAGGGAAGAAGTGCAAGATCGAGTCCAACGCCTACATTACAGCTCTTTCCGTCATCGGCGACTACTGCTTCATCGCGCCGTGCGTTGCCACGAGCAACGACAATTTCGCCGGCAGGTCTAAGGAAAGGTTCAAACATTTTAAGGGGATCACCGTAAAGAACGGCGGCCGCATAGGAGTTAATGCAACGATTTTACCGGGAATCACGATCGGTGAGGATGCGATGGTCGCCGCCGGTTCTGTGGTCACGAAAGATGTGCCTGCCGGCAGGGTGTTTGCAGGAGTTCCTGCAAAAGATTTCGGTGCTGTTCCCGAAGATCAGCTGTTGAAGAATAATATATAGGAGATGTTATGCCACTTGATAACCTCGGCGATTCGTTCAAAGAAGCACACGATCTACTCGGCAGTTTTATTTCCGACGAGAAAAATATTAGTGCTGTGAAAGAGATCATAATGGATTTGGTCCGTGCTTTCGATTCAGGCAAAAAAGTGATGATCTGCGGTAACGGCGGATCAATGACAGACGCCATGCATTTTGCGGAGGAACTGACAGGAAGATTCAGATCGGACAGAAAAGCACTGCCTGCGATATCCATTTCCGACCCGTCATTTATAACATGTGCGGCAAACGACTTCGGTTTTGATGAGATATTCGCGAGAGGAGTAGAGGCTTACGGTAATTCAGGTGATGTGTTTATCGGGCTCTCTACAAGCGGAAACTCTCCAAATATAATTAAAGCTTTCGAAAAAGCGAAAATGTTAAGAATGAATACGGTTCTTCTTCTCGGTAAAGACGGCGGGAAACTCAGGAGTAAAGCAGGTCATGAAATAGTTATTAATGCAAAAACGAGCGACAGGATACAGGAGATACACATGCTGATCCTGCATATTATAGTAGAAGGAGTAGAAAAAATAAAATTTCCGGATAATTACATCACGGAAGCATAAAAATCAGGAGGATAAATGAAAAAAATTTTAACGGCAGCGATGATCATTATGTCCGCGGCAGTGTTTGCGAACGGACTTAGCCTTAACAGTATCGGAACTAAAGCTTTCGGAATGGGAGGCGCATTCGTGGCTCTTGCAGATGATGCTACAGCGATACACTGGAACCCCGCAGGATTAGCAGGACAAAAAAACAGTGTTATGCTTTTCATGACCGATGTTGTTCCGATGACTTCATACAAATTCGAGACCTACGGGATAGATGCAGAAGGTGTTACCAATCATTACATAAGTCCGAATTTCATGGCTGTGTATAATGTGAATAAATTCGCTTTCGGTCTGGGTGCTTATGTACCTGCGGGACTGGGTTCAGAGTGGGACGGAGCAGATCTGACAGCTTTTGGAGGTCCTGCTTATTTCGATCCGGGGCACACGATGGCGAATCCTTATGCCGGAAAAGAATTTGAATGGATGAGCAAGATCGCCGTTTTCAATTTCGCGCCTGCAATGGCCTATGACTTCAACGGTCAGTTCAAACTCGGAGCAGCTCTTAATGTTTTCTACGGTATGTTCGAGATGAAACGAGGCGAGGATATGGTCAATGTTATGACTATGCAGCCCGGACAGGACGGAATGCTCGACACTCAGACAGAAATGGACATTGACGGGATCGGTATCGGAGCGACATTAAGCGCTATGATAGATAACGACTGGCACAGCTTCGGTTTTACTTACAAGACCCCCGTTACTGTTGATATGTCCGGTACTATGAATATCGAGAACAGCGGTAAATATGATATGGACCTTGAAGTTACATGGCCCGCATGGGTTGGATTCGGACTGGCTTTCAAACCTTTTGACGGTAAAATAGTATTAACTTCCGATATTCAGATCACTAACTGGAATGAACTTCAGGCGCTGTATGCTAAGATCAAACTTACTCCTGAATATACTCAGGAGCAGGAAATGCATCTTTACTGGCATGATGCTGTACAGTTGAGATTCGGTCTTCAGTTCGATATCAATGAGCAGATCAAAGCAAGAATGGGATATTATCAAGATCCTGCTCCGGCACCGGAAAGAACACTCAATATTCTGTTCCCGTCTTCCACAAATCATGCATTGACGCTTGGCGGAACATATATTTATCAGGATTTCAATTTTGATCTCGGACTTGAGTATCTTTGGGGCGGAGAAAGAATTGCTGCTCCTTCAGGTTATAATATGCCCGGTACTCATCAGATGGATATTTTCGCATTCAGTCTGGGTGCAGCTTATAATTTCTAAGATATTTAGTTTCATAAATCTAAAAAAAGCCGCTCGATTTAAGCGGCTTTTTTTTAATATTTAAGAACGGGAAATTATTATCTCTGTTTCTTTGACGATCTTTTTACTCTCGGTTTCGGTTCATGAGGCGCACTGTCTGATAATTCAACTGTTATCGGTTTACCCATGAATTCCGAAAGTTCAAAAGCTTTGAGGGTTTCTCTTTCAAAAGAGCTCTCAATTTCAAAAAACGAGAAACTTTTCATGAGATCTACTTTGCCGATCTCAACAGCTCTGTTCTTGATCTGACTTGCGATGAGCTTTATCAGTCCTGATTTGTCAATGTTGTCCTTGGATCCTATACTAATGAAGAATCTAGAGAAATTTCCTTTTGATCTGTTGTCCTGTTTCCTGCTCCCTCTGTCAGCCGTAAAACTGTCCCTTTTGCCTCCGTCTCTGTTCCTGTCCCCGAATTTCTCTCTTTCCCTGTACTTGTCACTACTTTTAGTGTTCATTTTTTGAGCTTCGACGCCTTTGTTCAGGTCTGATGCATCTTTGTAATATTCGAGAAAACTGTTGAATTCGACCGAAATGAAATGCTGGATCAGTTCGTCTCTCGAAAGGTCTGAAAGTTTATCGTAAATATAGGGTAGGAATCTTTCGATCTGGGATTTGTTTATTTCGACATTCACAACTTTGTCAACCAGGTTGAAAAGCTGTCTTTCACAGATGCTGATCCCGTCGGGAACTTTTTTTTGTTCGAATCTTATTTTTGATCGGTTCTCTATCATTTTAAGCTTTGATTTCTCTTTCATGTGAACGATCGAAATTGAAATGCCGCTTTTTCCCGCTCTGCCTGTTCTTCCGCTTCTGTGCAGGTATGTATCGGGATCGTCAGGGAGGTTGTAATTTATTATGTGGGTTAGGTTGCTGACATCTATTCCTCTCGCGGCTACATCAGTGGCTACAAGGAGCTGAAGGTGACCTGTCCTGAATCTGTTCATGACAAGATCCCTCTGTGCCTGTGAAAGATTCCCGTGAAGTGCGTCTGCGTTATATCCGTCAGCTATGAGTTTATCGGCTATCTGCTGAGTTTCCTCTCTCGTCCTGCAGAAAACAATCCCGTAAATATCAGGATAAACATCGGCGAGTCTTTTTAGAGCGTTATAGCGGTCTTTCGCATGCACGAGATAATAATGATGCTCAACATTTTCCGCGCCTGTATTTTTCTGGCCTGCGCTGACCTCTTCAGGTTCAGTCATGTAAGTTTCCGCGATCTTTGCGATCTCTCTCGGCATCGTAGCTGAAAAAAGAAGCGTCTGCTTGTCAGAAATCACAGACGACAATATTTCGTCAAGGTCTTCCTTGAATCCCATGTTCAGCATTTCGTCCGCTTCGTCGAGAACCAGCCAGTTTATTTTTTCTATTTTGAGTTTTTTTCTGTAGATAAGATCAAGCACTCTTCCTGGTGTACCGACCACTATATGAACGCCTCTTGTAAGCTCGCGTATCTGATTGTCTATTCCCGTCCCCCCATAAATAGCCGCGATCTTCACATTAGGAAGGTATTTTGAGAAGGAATTGAAATCCTTTGTGATCTGCATACACAATTCTCTTGTCGGGCAAAGTACGAGTGCCTGTGTTTTATTGAGTTTTGTATCAACCTGCTGAATGATCGGCAGACCGAAAGCTGCTGTTTTCCCCGTGCCTGTCTGGGCGAGAGCTATCAGGTCTTTTCTCGTTGAGAGAAGATGTGATATCGTTTTATCCTGGATCGGTGTTGGTTTTTCAAATCCCATTTCCGAAATTGCGTCAAGCAGTTCCTGTTTAAGTCCCGCTTCTCTGAATTCTTTCATTGTTTCCTTATTTGTTTGTTCTGTTAAGTCTTTTTCTCTCGTTTATATCAAGAAATCTTTTTCTGAGCCTGATATTGTGCGGCGTTACTTCAATAAGTTCGTCATCTTCAATATATTCCAGTGCCTGTTCAAGCGTCATTTGCCTTGGAGTGACCAGCTTTATCGCGTCATCCGAACCCGAAGCTCTCACATTCGACATTTTTTTTGCCTTGATGACATTTATTACAAGATCGTCCTCTCTGGAATGCTCACCCACGATCATGCCTGCATAGACATCAGTGCCCGGTTCAATGAACATTTCGCCTCTGTCCTGAAGATTGTAAAGAGAGTAAGCTACAGCCTGTCCCTGTTCAAGTGCGATCAGGACTCCTCTGCTTCTTTTCGGTATGTCGCCTTTATAATATTCATATTCATAGAATGAATGATTAAGAATTCCCGTGCCTCTTGTTTCTGTCATGAACTCGTTCCTGAATCCGATAAGGCCTCTTGCAGGTACCTTGAACTCAAGCCTTGTGTATCCGTCAGAACCCTGAACGATGTTTAGGAGTTCTCCCTTTCTGATCCCGAGCTTTTCAATAACCACGCCTGTAAAGTCATCTGCTACATCTATAACGGCCAGCTCTATCGGTTCAGTTCTTTTTCCGTCGAGTTCCCTGTAAATCACTTTAGGCTTTGAGACACCGAATTCATAGCCCTCTCTTCTCATATTCTCGATGAGTATCGCAAGCTGAAGTTCTCCTCTTCCGTTCACGATGAACTCGTCGGGGGATTCTGTTTTCTCGATCTTGATGCTGATGTTCGTCTGAAGTTCTTTTTCCAGTCTGTCCCATATATTTCTCGATGTAACCCATTTGCCGTCAAGTCCCGCAAAAGGCGAGTCGTTAACCAGAAATCTCATAGCCAGTGTAGGTTCGTCAACATTGATAAGAGGCAGTGGTTCCTGTTTATCTTTATCAGTTACGGTCTCTCCGACATCGATCTGCGTAAGTCCTGCTATAGTTATAATATCACCTGCATAAGCGGTCTTGGTTTCAACTTTTTTCAGACCGTCATAAATGAAAAGTTTCGATATCCTGTAGAGCAGTCTTTCTCCGTTCCTCTTTAAAAGAACGACCTCCTGACCCATGCTGACTTTTCCGCGATGGATCTTTCCCGTGCCCATTTTTCCGAGATAATCATTGTACTCGATAGCCGAAACAAGGAATTGAAAATACCCTTCCTCATCTCCGTCAGGCTCCTTCACACTCTTGATTATAGTATCTAGCAGGGGTATAAGATCATTATTTTCGTCTTCGAGATTGTATCTTGCAATGCCGTTTTTCGCTGATGCGTAGATGACAGGAAAATCAAGCTGTTCGTCAGTGGCCCCGAGCTCGACGAAAAGATCGAACACCTTATCAAGAACTTCGTGCGGCGTGCAGTTCGGTCTGTCTATCTTATTTATCACAACTATAGGCTTTAGTCCCATCTGAAGCGAGTTCTTAAGCACATATTTCGTCTGAGGCATTGTACCTTCAAAAGCATCCACAAGCAGAAGCACCGAGTCAACCATTTTCATGATCCTCTGAACTTCCCCGCCGAAATCCGCGTGTCCCGGCGTGTCAACGATATTTATTTTGTAATCTTTATAATGAAGCGAAGCGTTTTTCGAAAAGATAGTTATTCCTCTTTCCTTTTCGATATCGTTCGAATCCATTATTCTTTCTTCAACTTTCTGGTTCGCTCTGAAAAATCCGGTCTGCTTCAAAGCGGCGTCAATAAGCGTGGTTTTGCCATGATCTACATGGGCTATAATTGCAATATTTCTTAACTTTTTCATTTTCCTGCAAGGTTTAATTAATTAAGGTCGGAATATATTGCTTTTTTTCTGTTTATACAATATAATTCTCAGTTATTTTTGATTTAAGGAAACGGACAATGATCTGCCTTTTACTCGCAATACTTTCAAGTGCATCGATAGCTCTGATACTCAAATTAAGTGAAAACAGAAATCTGAACAGGTATGCGGTTACTTCATCGAATTATGTAGCAGCTTTTACTATAAGCATTATCTTTAGTATTCAGAGTTCTTCCGTCAGTTTTGAGCCGGGACCGTCTTTAAATTCAGCGCTCGTTATAGGTTTATTCGGAGGAGTTTTATACTTTCTCGGTTTTATTTTTATTCAGAAAAGCATCAGAGTGAACGGTGTCGGAATAACGGGAGCCGTTGCCAAAACGGGTATAATCCTGCCTGTAATACTTTCAATGATACTGTGGAAAGAGATACCGAATATTCTTCAGTCGGTCGGTGTGATCCTTTCACTTGCCGCGATAGTGATGATCAACATTTCACCCCGCGAGCTCGACCGTGTAAAAGGTGTAAATAAGACGATAATACTGCTCTTTCTGATCGTGGGATTCGCGGAATTCTCCAACAAGCTTTTCGAGATCTACGGAGGATCCGATTACAAGGCCGTATTTCTTTTCGTCGTGTTCTTTACTGCATTCTGGGTGAGCATGATCTTTACATTGCGGGGGATCAGAAAAGGTCAGAAAGTCACCAAAACCGATATTATCACGGGAATTCTCGTAGGTATTCCGAACATGTTTGCCTCATATTTTCTGATCGAGTCATTCAATTACTATAAAGCATCGGTAGTTTTTCCGACTGTCAGTTCAGGCACAATAGTCATGATCAATCTCGGCGGATATTTCATATTCGGCGAAAGGCTGAAACGAAAGGAGATCTTCGCAGTTGCCATGATAATTGTCGCTATAGTCCTGATGAATTTGAAGTAGAAATTCAGTTGGCGTTCCACAAATATTTTTCAAGATCGATCTTGCCATCAGGAGAAACTTTAATATTTTCTTCTTCTAGCAGATTTTTCTGTTCTATGAACATTACTGTATTCAATCTTGGCAGTTCGCCTTTGGAATTGATTACGCGATGCCATGGAAGTTCGTGTTTTTCAGACAAAGTTGAAAGTATTCTTACGACCTGCCTCGCTCCTTTGGGATGTCCTGCAAGTTTAGATATGCCTCCGTAAGTTTGTACTTTCCCTTTGCGTATGCTCTTAATGATCTCTATTACAGATTCAGTGAATTGAGTGTACATCTTAAAAACCGATCAGCTCAGCCAGTTTCCAGACAGCCTGACCATAGCCTGATTCTATGTAAACTCCGATCTGGGCGATCAGCGAATACGCAAAGGCAATTTGAGCCAGAGCGTAAAAGCCTATCGTGAACTGACCGACACTTATTATACCGATCCCGATCTGAGAAATGTTGATAAATCCTGCTCCGAACTGACCTATTGCGATTATTCCCTTAGCTACAACAGGAGTTCTGTTCTGCCTGTACTTGAAAGAAATATGGATTAGAGGTAAACCGAAAATCTCGAAAGGACTTTTGTATTCCCAACCATACCCGTCCCATTTTTCATTTGCAGGCTTAGGTGCTCCGCATTTCGGACAAATCTGAGCCGATTCAGCTACTTCATTACCGCACTCTCTGCAGAGTTTCATAGTTACCTCCGGAAATTTTTCTTCCGTAATATACTAATATGTTGCTAATTTAACAAATATTTCTTAATTTTACAGCCCAAGCTTGTCAATAATATGTGGAGTGAACAATGTTTCAGATATACAACAGCATGACGAAGAAAAAAGAGGTGTTCAGGCCTGTTGAAGAAGGTAAGGTTCGAATATATACTTGCGGTCCGACCGTTTACAGTAATGCTCATGTAGGAAATTTTTCGTCTTTCCTGATGGCCGATCTTCTTGTCAGATATCTGATGTATAAAGGCTATGATGTGAAATGGATCATGAACATAACCGATGTGGGTCATTTAACCGACGATAATGAACTGTCAGATTCCGGCGAGGACAAGATGGAGGCTGCTTCGAAGCGCGAGAACAAAACTGTCTGGGAAGTCGCAAGACATTACGAAGATCTTTTCATGAATGACCTTAAGACTTTGAAGTTTACACCTGCTTTCAAATACCCGAGAGCCACCGAGCATGTTGAGGAAATGATCGAAATGGTAAGATCTCTTGAGGAAAAGGGAGTTGTGTATGAGACTTCCGACGGGATCTATTTTGATATATCTAAATTTCCAAAGTACGGAGAACTTTCAGGCAACACTCTGGATTCGCTTCAGGCAGGCGCAAGGGTAAATGTGAATGAGGATAAGAGATCGCCTTTCGATTTTGCGGTATGGAAAAAACTTACAGGCAGTAATGAAGGGCACATAATGAAGTGGGAGTCACCTTGGGGGACAGGTTTCCCCGGCTGGCACCTTGAGTGCAGTGCGATGAGCAGAAAATATCTCGGCGAGACATTAGATTTCCATACCGGGGGCGAGGACAACAAATTCCCGCATCATGAATGCGAGATCGCACAGTCGGAGACCGCGAACGGGAAAAAATTCGTCAACTATTGGATGCACAAGAGCAGAGTTATCGTCAATAACGAAAAAATGAGTAAGTCGCTCGGTAATTTTTTTACTGTATCAGATCTTACGGCCAAAGGTTTCACTCCCGAAGCGATCAGGTTCACTTTCGTGTCGGCACATTACCGCTCAAAGCTCAATTTTACTGAAGAACAGCTTGCCGAATCTCAAAAGACGATTGATAAATTCAACGATTTCATTCAGGAAGTGATCAAAGCTGAAGCTTCTGACGGGGAACCTCAGCTATTGTCAATAATAAAATCCGCTAATCAGCAGTTCGAAAAAGGTATGGACGACGATCTGAATGTTTCGGCCGCTCTCGCAGTTTTGTTCGGGTTTATAAAACCGGTCAGAAAAAAGATAAATTCGGGCACTTTTACACAAACGGACAAAGAAAGTGTTATGGAATTCATGAAACATATTGATTCCATTTTTGCAGTGTTCGATTTTGAGGAGAAAAAAGAAAAAGAATTCTCAGCAGAAAAACAGAAAATGATCGATGAGCTTATTGAAAAACGGGAGATCTTCAGGAATGAAAAGAACTGGGCGGAAGCTGACAGGATCAGAGATGAACTCAATAAAATGGGGGTCGAAGTTGTTGATAAAAAATAAAATTATATACACATTTTTTTGTACCGCAGTAATATTACTTTCATCCTGCTCGGGATTCAAAAGACCCGCTATAGGTCCTGACGATCTGATACTTGTTCTGTCCGATCAGAAAACCTTCGACATGCACAAACCTCAGCTTGAGGACATATATAACGACAGAATTTATACTCCGATGCCCGAAAACCGCTTCAATTTGAGAAGGATTGACCTTGCCGAGTTCAATGAAGGGTCCGCCAAGTACAGGTTCCTCATATTTCTGGTAAATGTGGATTCAGATTCACCGGAATCTAAGTATATAAAAAAAATGCTGACCGATAACATAATTGAAGGTGTCAGGAAGGGTGAATATTATTATGCGGTCAAAGACGATATATGGGCAAGAAACCAGACGGTTCTTCTGTTAATGGACTCGCAAAATATTCATCTCGGAGGATATCTTGAGAGATTCTCGGACAAACTTTTTGGCATATTCAACGATAAAATGCTCGCTGCCGTGAAATCAAGGCTTTTCAATACGAGATATAATAATAAAAACGCTCAGGAACACGCGGAAAGGAAGTATAATTTTGAAGTTTTCGTACCTCATGATTTTTTTATAGCCGAAGAGAGGACAAATCCTGATACATTCATAAGATTCAGAAGATTCAATCCAGACAGATGGCTTACCGTAATGAGATCGAAATATAACTCAGATCTCACTTTTCAGGACAATATCATTCAGACAAGGGACAGAATAGGCAGACAATTCGGGGACAGCGTGAAAATCAATCAGGATATACTGAATTTCGAACCGGATTCCGTATTTTCAGATCAGGGGCTTAAACTTAAGGGAGTATGGGAATATGCCGAAGGCGGGGGGCCGTTCTTCACAAGGGCTTTTATAAAGAACGATTCATTTTATTTTATAGACGGTGCTGTGTTTGCCCCCGGAGAAAAGAAATATCCTTTCCTCATACAGCTTGAACTGATGTCGGAAACCGTAAAATTTTTAGAGCTTGAAAAATAATGGACTTTTTATATAACCCCCCAGCTTTTGTTAAATCTTTTTTTCCCGGAATAATTTGGCAAAACGACTCTGACGGTGTTCTGGTTACGGTTGATGACGGACCTTCCGAATACACTTACAGAATTCTCGACAGCCTTGACAGACATGGAATTAAAGCAATTTTCTTCTGCACGGGCAGGAATATTGAAAAAAATTTTCACGAGTTCAATGCTATTTTAAAAGCAGGACATAAGATCGAAAGTCACGGATTTGATCACAAAAGGATGATCCTGAGGGATAAAAAATACAATTTAAAACAGATTGAAAAAAGTAATGAAGTTATAAGACAGTTTACCGGTAAGGAACCACATCTTTTCAGACCTCCTTACGGTCTTTTCAATTTTCATACGCTTAATGCCGTTAAAACCCATAATATGAAAATGATGTTATGGACTATGCTTACAGGCGATCATACAGGTGATTTCGCCACGGTCAGAAGGCTCACAGATTCATATTTAACCGAAAATTCTATCATCGTTCTGCACGATAACAAAAAGTCTTCAGTGATATTCGATCAGTCTCTTGAGCATATAAAAAAGGTTGTAAGTGACAGGCAATGGTCTTTTACCAGTCAGTTTCAGCAATAAAGTTATCAGATAAAATTAAAAAAAGTGTTTGCTTTTGTAAAAAAATTAATGCAAATTATCATAGTCTAAAGCCAATAGTATGGACAGTGGAGAATTTGAGTACGATTGAAAAAATATAATATAAACGGAGGATTGTCGGATGAAGAGGATATCTACTATTTTGTTGTCAGTTATTATCCTGCTGACTATTTTTGCACAGAAGGGGTGCGTAAAATCTACTGAGCCGGATACTTTCATGCCCGGGATCGAGATAATCACACCGGAAGTTGAACCCGAATCAAGTTATCTTCAGGGTCAGAACATTCAGGTGGATGTTAAGCTCTCGGACTACACTTTTGAATATTCGGAAGTGAATTTCTATCTCGGATCTCTTGAAACACCGGCTTTTACATTTACGAAAGATTCAATAACACAGCTTGCTCAGGATCAGGAAAAAGAAGCTGAATTCTCTGTTCTGGTTCCTACTGACGGAGTAGATCTTACCGAGGTAAGTTCAAGAAGACTTTCGCTTACTGTTGAAGCATTGTCAACTTACGGAGATAAAGTTTCAGATGTCAGATTCGTAACTGTTTTCATACCCGAAGGCCAGATCGATATTCAGCTCATTGATCCTGCGGGTACAGATCAGGTTATTCTCGGAAACCCCGTTACTTTCAGAGTTACTCTAACAAGTCCTACCGGGTTGAATTATTTTAATGAGCTCAGGTATTATCTCAATGGCGGTATGATAGAACCTGAAGCCGATTTAGTTCAGGAAGGCGAAACTTATACTTTCGATTATGTGGTTCAGACTACCAATCTCGATATCGGCAGTTATGAGTTCAAGGTAGAAATGTACTCAGTAGGAGATCAGGTAGTTACCGGAATGACTGAATTCGCGGTGCTTGAAGAATCTTCTTTGATAAATTTTGAATGTGAGCTTGTCAATCCTCCCGATCAGAGCATTTACAACATCGGTGAAAGAATAGAAGTAAGGATCATAGTTTCCGGGGATCTCGGTCTGTTCAAGAATTTTACGGCTACTGTTTACGACTCCGTAAACCCTGTAGTCGTTTATGAAACAACAATAGCTGATGATGATTTTACTTTTTCTTTCACTACGGAAGACTTCAACGAGAAGAGCTATGAATTAAGACTCAAACTCACAAATATTGAAAACATATCTCATACCAAAGAGATAAATTTCTCATTAATTGAATACATTCCTACATGGGAGATTGTGGATAATTTAGGTGTAGGATACGAACTGAAATCCCTGATACAGACTTACGATGACGGCTATGTAGCTTTATCTTCAGACGAAGTTAAAGGTACGAGAGTGGTTAAATATGATAAGGAAGGAGCCCTGATCTGGAGCACAAATATTACTGCTGATATAGGTGTTGGAATGAGTATTTGTGAAGATACTGATTACGACAAGGGTTACGCAATAGCCGGATGGAGAATGAACACAGCAGGCGACAAAGATACATGGGTCAGAAAAATTGATCACACTGACGGAAGTCTGATATGGAACAAGCACTACGGATTTGAAGGAGCTGATGATGTCGCTACAATTATCAGAAGATCGGTTGATGACGGATTTATAGTCGGAGGGTGGTCGTTTAACAGATGGGGAACTGATTCACTTTCTTTCACTTATATTGATCCAGCTATTGGACCTGTAGAATACCTGAATGTTGATACATGGGAAACAGGATACGATGTAAGATTTCTTAAGATATACAGTAACGGCAATGAAGTCTGGGGGCATCAGAAACATTATGATTCTCACAGCGACTGGTATGATATTTCTCTCCACTCAAGAACATTGATCTCAGGGATGGAAATTCTCTGGCTAAGGAAAATGGGCGATCAGTTTGTAACAGATATTGTTTCTAATGATGACGGATCTTATTTTGTGACCGGCTGGAACAACTCATACTTATATAACGGTATTACCAAGAAGGATATGTTCTACGCCAGAATTGATGAATTCGGCGGTTTTACGGAAACAATGACATGGGCTTATATGAGTGATTACGATCATTCAAATCCGGCAAGCGGTGATAAAGCTTCAGACTGGCGTCTGACATGCGGTACATTTAGAGCTAACCCTTTAGGATCTCCTTCGGAAGATGAAGCAGGTTACGGTTTAGCAGTTACTCAGGAAGGCGGTTATGGCGGAAGAGTGGTAATGGTCGGCGAGACTTATCAGGATGATGATCTCCCAGCAAAAGAAAAACTCCATGATGCATGGTTGGTTGAATTTGCGATAAATGCAGACGAAGATGGAGCGCTATGGGAATATGCACTTGGAGAGGAGAGCAAGAACGAAAAAGCTTACTCAATTGATGTAACAAAAGACGGATGCTACATAGTTACAGGATATGAAACAGGCACAAATTCCGACACATGGCTTTTCAAACTTGATTCGCAGCTTAAGGTACTTTGGGAATCTCCTGATGTTAAAGATGCTGATGCAGATTACGGAGTAAAGGCATTGCAGTGCAGTGACCGCGGCTTCGCCATAGGTGGAAATGTAGGGATCGGAGCGGGTATTACTCCAAGAATTATTAAAGTAAACAAGTCTGGAGTATTTAACGTAAAGTAGAAACACTTAGAAATAAAAAAGCCTGCGGACGCGGGCTTTTTTATTATTTAGTTATGATTGACAGGAGTATATTATGACTGATTTTGCGCAAAAAATAGAAGTTATCGAGCTCATGGCCTCTCATGAAGAAGCAATAGCAGAGCTTTATTCGGCATTTTCGGTAAAATTCCCTGAGTGTGAAATATGGGGTTATCTTTACGGCGAAGAGCGGAAACACTCTGAATGGCTAAGGTCAATATTGAATAATGTTTTTGACGGATCTATGGATTTTTCTGATATCCATATGAGTGAAAGAGGGATTAAGATCTCTATTAAAAACCTCGAGAAGAATAAGGAAAAGGCTGAAGAAGGTGAAATTGATCTCGAAGAAGCTTTCAATATTGCATATAATCTTGAAAACTCTCTGATAGAAGATCATTATCTTGACTATTTTACCAGCGACAATGAAGGTATTATGCAGGTCGTTAAAGACCTGAAAAAAGATACAAAAGCGCACAGGGATCTTCTTGCTCAGAAAAGGGAAGAGTTTATAGCTGAGAAAATAAAAAACAGCTGATATGAAAGAACTTCTCAGGCAAATTCCTAAAGTCGATAACATACTCGCAGATCCGGTTTTTTCCGAGCTTTCTGATTTATACGATAATTCTATACTTGTGAAACTGATCAGAATTGAACTTGAAAAATTGCGTCAAGGTATATCTGAAGGATCTGTATTCTCTGTTCCGGATAATGTAAATGAAAATATCGCCTTCTCTATTCGGAAATTTTTCAAGCCTTACACGCGCAGAGCTGTCAACGGAACGGGTGTTGTAATGAACACGGGACTTGGAAGAGCGCCTCTGTCTGATAATGCGATAAAAAGAGCGAATGAAGTTCTTAACGGATACAGCACTCTTGAAATTGATGTGAAAAGCGGCAAAAGGGGTAGAAGAGAAGACAAGATATCTGATCTTATTTCTTTGATAACCGGAGCGGAAGCTGCGACTGTGGTGAACAATAACGCAGCGGCGGTAATGATCTGCATCAACACACTTTCGAACAGAAAAGAGGCAGTGATATCAAGAGGCGAACTTGTTGAGATCGGCGGGTCGTTCCGTATGCCTGACATTATTAAGAAGTCGGGTGCAAAAATGCTTGAGGTCGGTTCGACGAACAAAACGAAACTATCAGACTTCGAATGCGCCATAACTGATAAAACCGGCGCTATTCTCAAAGTACACACATCAAATTACAGGATAAACGGATTCACCGAAGAGGTAAGTCTGAAAGACCTTGCAGTTTTAGCGCACGGAAAAAATATCCCGTTATATTATGATCTGGGCGGCGGTGTCTTTAACGATCTTTCGGTTTACGGACTTCCTTATGAACCGACGGTATCAGACGCAATAAAGGACGGTGCGGATCTTTTCTCGTTCAGCGGCGATAAAGTTCTCGGCGG
>JAFGUL010000088.1 GCA_016938535.1 Candidatus Delongbacteria bacterium | reverse complement strand
GTGAGTTATCTCCGCAACACGATCAAGAGGCTTGTAAGTGAATTTGTCGGAATAGTAAGAAGCGACGAGAGGTTGAAGATGGCTGAGAAAATGATAGATCTGATCGCATGGCAGGCGCGGGACTATTATATGCAGACCAAACTCTCAAGAGAAACGATCGAGCTCAGAAACATCGCAGAGAACGCATATCTCATGGTCAGATTCGCAGGATTCCGAAAAGAATCGAGAGGACTCCACTATAACATTGACCATCCCGATAAAGACAATATCAACTGGCAGAAGAACACCAGGCTGAGAAACACAGGAAGAAGAAGTAAAAGCGAGATCATAAAGCAGTGAGGAGCCTAATGAAAAAATTCATGCTGATAATTATAGTTCTTCTCGGGACCGCACTTTTTTCCGAAACAATTACTTTCGATATTAATGATTATACTTTTTCACCGGATTCGCTTACAGTATCTTACAAAGAGAAAGTTTACAAATTCTCTAATATCTTTTATCGCTCTTTTCCGGTTGTTTTCGAAGAGATCAATCCCGAAGAGGGGTACGCAGACGCTATAACTATAGATTCTTATGATTCCGTACTGATAGATCCTGACCTTGGTATCGACTATTTTGACGGGGACACTTCCGTTTTCGGAACAAAATTCCCTAAAATTCCGGTCACGGTCGGTGCGAGAGGAATTAAAAGACATGGCGGATTTTCAATTCTTGAAACTAATCCTTTCTTTATAAGCAATGATTCGCTATTTTTCATAAATTCTGTAAATTACAGCATCGTTAATGTTAAAGAATCATCCGAATATCTGACCAAAACCGCAGAATATTCAAAACTTGATCTTGTTATTATCACCACAGAGGAATTTGTACAAAGTTTCGAAGTTTATAAAGATTTTAAGGTAAGGCAGGGTTTTATTACTGAAATCAAAACAATTGAAGAAATATATTCGGAGTATCCTGGAGAAAGTGAACCGGTCAAGATCAGGAATTACATAAGGGATAAATATCTTCAGAACGATCTTGAATATGTTATCCTTGGTGGAGGATACAGTATTATCCCTGTAGGTAAAGCTGTTCCTGCAGGATTAGAATCAGATTTAATGTCAACAGACGCTTTTTACAGCCATCTTGACGGTAAAACGGACGGTAACGGTAACGGTCTGCATTTCGAATACGGTGATGGCCCTGATAATTATTCGGATGTCTATTCAGGCAGATTTCCCGGTAATAATGTCAGTGAGATCGAAGCAATAATAAGCAAAACGATAAAATATTACTCAGCTGACAGAAATTTCAGATCAGGATTCAACACTTCTTCATTACTTCTGGGATTCAATGTATTTTCCGAAGGGGACGGAAGATCAATGTGCGAAGATTCAAGAGATGAGTTCCCGATTACTTTCCAGACAGATACGATCTATGAAAATATTTCTCCTGATTTTTCAAGAAACGGGATTTTGGGCAAGTTTAATTTGGGATACAATTTTATTTACAGTCAGTCCCATGGAGACTATCATACTATCAGGCAAGTCAATAATAATTTTAAGATCTGGAGCGACGACATTCTTTCTTCGTCCGCAGTTTCCGGACTTTATCTGATCGGCGCGTGCAAGCCCGGCAGTTATTCCAATGACAGTTTTTCGAGAAAAGCCATGATCAGTCCTGAAGGTGGATGCGTCAATTACATAGGAAGCGACTCGGATGAATTTATAGCTCACACTAAGAAGTTCATTTCCTATATCTTCAAAGGTCTGAACGGTGGTCTGAGCTACGGTAAAAGTCTGGCAGATGCGAGGATCATTTTCGGAGACATCAATACTACTCTGGGAAGTACGGAAGCAACAAAGAAATACCTTGCCTATGCTTATAATCTTCAGGGTGATCCTTCAAACAAACCTTTCCTGAGCGAGCCGATGACCATAAATATTTCAAGTATCAGTTCCTTCAAAAAAGGAAAATATACTGTCAACGGAACATTCAGTACAACTCCGAACGATACAGTTTTCGTTACATTGAGTTCAGGTACGGAAATACTGGCAAAAACGAAAGCAACCGGAAGCAATTTCAGTCTTTCATACGATGATATTTTATCGGACAGCGTGACGTTCAGCTATTATTCTCAGGAGTGTTTTCTGAGGACTTACAGGTATCCTACAGTAACTTCAAATGATCTGGAAATTGAGATCAGCGGGGTTGATCCTTCAGATGATAACGGCTCAGGTATTGTCGAGCATGGAGAATATTTCGGGATCGGTCTTAATCTTAATGTTAAAGCAAATCCTGATTTCATAGACAGTCTCAGAGCAAAAATAACATCTGTCAGTCATTCAGGAGTTTCAGTAATATCAGATTCAGTAAATTTTAAACTGCCAAAAACAGGGGTCAGCACCGCTTTCGATCTTTTCGAAATGTATTTTCACTCTAATGACTCTATCGTATCTGATTCTGTCGCAGTAGTTGATATTGAGATACAGAAACTGACTGGCGCGGTCATGTACGCTGAAAAACTTTTCATCCCGGTATCAGTACCACGACTTGAGCTTGAATCATACAAACTGTCCGGTTCAACATTCAGTCCCAGGCTCATAAATCCCGCAAAAGGCAGAATAGACGAGGCTGTAATAAGTCTTTATGAGTCCAAAAATCCTGTTTCAGTACTGAATATTAACGGTTATTCTGATATTTATGATTCGCTTGAATTCCAGGTCGATACTGCCAAAACATACACAATGAGCTTTCAGATAAACGGGGACAAGACATATCATTCTGACCTGATATCGTTTGCAGTGCCGGGTGCAGGTGAATTGAGATTGTACGGCGATCACTCGATAGGAAAGATCAATCTGGAATGGGAATGTAGCTATCCTGATGTGAAAGGTTATAATATCTACACTTCTTCGGATGAGAGCTTTACCTTGCCACAAAAACGGAATTTCGAACTGATAAATTCTAAATTATTTTCATTCGAGAACACAGGTTATGTACCGGTTTACGCAAGGATCGCCCCTGTTGATCAGAATGGTTACGAATTTATATTTTCAGATCCTGTATTTATTGAACCTTTCGGGCTTTATGGAACAGGAACTTTCAAAGTAGCTGATTTTGAATGCTATAACCCAGTATTTATTGAAGGAAAGCTGATAACTGCTACTAAAAATTCTGCAGCAGGTGGAATAAATTCGGACGGATCTCTGATCAGCGGAACAGGAGTCATACATCAGCCAGAAGCCGGGGGATTCTACGGGGTTTCGGATATGCAGGGGTACGCTGTAGGAGATGTAACCGGAAACGGGAATGACAATATGGTGAATTACCTGTATAAAATGGGCGACAGTACCCTTGTAAAAGTAATAGATATGGAAACAGGACTGATATCTGCACAAAAAAATGTTTACGGTTTTGTTATGGAGAACGCTCCGGTACTTGCCGATCATGACGGAGACGGTGCTCTTGAAATACTGATGTCCGTTTTTAACGGGAACATCGGCGGTCTCCCTAAGGGTGCTTATGTTTATATGCTTAAACATGTTGACGGCAATTTGGAAATAGCTCCGGGATACCCTTTGTTCTCATCATCCAACTCTTATTATGTTCATTCTCCTTCTGTTGTTGACATGAACGATGACGGAGTCAGAGAGCTTATTTTCGATAACGGCACAAAGATACTTGTTTATAATTTTGAAACAGGTATAAAGATCACTGAATATACTTTACCGAGGACAGTTCAGACCTCGCTTTCATTCTGTGATTATGACAGTGATGGAATTAAAGAATTATTCGCTCTTACCGAAAGTGACAGTGTAAACGGAAAATTGTTCGGATTAACTTTTGACGGTTCTATATTATCTGAAGTTCCGGTGATCTCCGGCGGAATCAATGTCGGTATGAAAACAGCCGTTCTTAATGACCTTACTCCTCCTGTGAATTTTGCCGATGTTGATAATGATGGAAGTACCGAGATAATCGTAGTAACTGCTTTAAAGCTCTATATTTTCAATGATCAGTTCGGAAATTACCCGAATTTTCCCGTCACTCTTGATCCGAGAATAACAAAGAACAATTCATCACCTCCTTCGCTCGCCGATCTCGACGGGGACGGGTATCTGGACATACTTTTCACCGACGCAAATTACAGGGTATGGTGCTATTCGGGGTATTCCGGGGGTCTGCTTCCAGGATTCCCTCTCAAGATCATGGATATGAAAAGGAACGAACTTAACAGCATGGCGGTCGCTGATATGGACAGTGACGGAACACTCGAATTTGCTGTCGGTGTAAATGACGGTGTCATTGTCGTTTACGATTATCCTTATATGAGTTCAGACCGCAGCATTTTCGACAATTACAGGGGAGATCTCCGTAACAGCGGTATTTTTAATTTACTGACTGCACCGCAGAATGTGTCGGTCACATCATTCGGAACAGACATCACTATCACTTGGGACGCTGTTAATTCTGCCTCGTCCTATAAAATATATTCATCAGACGAACCTTACTCGAACTTTGTTTATGAAGGCGAAACATCAGTAACTTCATACACGATCTACAGCGTGTCAGAACCACGAAAATTCTATTATGTTAAAGCGGTAAAATAAAAGATCAGATGAAAAAATTATTCATAAGTTCAATAATATTCATATTCAGCTTTATTCATGCGGGCGACATTTTGGTCGCGATGGATTATTTCCAGAAAGATCACCTTAAGGCATACGGCATAGCTTATTGGGCGATAGAAAAAGGCGCGAAAGTCGAATGGCTGCTCAATTACAGGGGAGGCTCGTTCTGGATAGAAGGTTATGAGAATATCATCAATCAGTGTGTTTTGAGAGGTGTTTCCTACGAAATAATTTCAAATTCAGAATACGCATCAATACTGAACGAGATACAGCAATCCAACATGGATGTGGTAGAACTGGAAAAAGCTCCAAAAGTCGCTGTTTACACTCCTGAAGGAAAATTTCCATGGGATGATGCCGTGACCATGGCTCTTACCTATGCCGAGATACCTTATGAAACCCTCTGGGACAGAGAAGTATTGAGGGGAGAATTATCCAGATACGACTGGCTGCATCTTCACCATGAGGATTTTACAGGCCAGTACGGGAAATTCTTTGCTGCTCATGCGGGAAGCGACTGGTATATAGATCAGGTAAGGAGGCAGGAGAGCCAGGCCAGAGATCTGGGTTATTCCAAGGTATCCAAACTCAAGCTTTCCGTTGTTCTCAAGATAAAGCAGTTCATGATGGAGGGCGGATTCATGTTCGCAATGTGCAGTGCAACTGACACCTATGATATAGCTCTCGCTGCTGCCGGAACAGATATCTGCGGACCCATGTTCGACGGTGACGGGGCGGACCCTTCGGCTCAGTCTAAGTTAAACTACAGCCAGTGTATTGCTTTCAGCGACTTCAGCCTGGAAATGAACCCTTATGTTTATGAGTATTCAGATATTGATATGACCGATCATATTAACAGGAATTTAAACGAGACGAATGATTATTTTACGCTTTTCGATTTCTCGGCCAAATTCGATCCGATCCCGAGCATTTTAACACAAAATCACACCAGGATCGTAAAAGGGTTCATGGGACAGACAACTGCTTTCAAACGGCCGCTGGTAAAACCGGGAACGGTAATCTTAGGTGAAGTTCAGAATACAGATATCGTAAAATATGTCTATGGGACGGTCGGAAAAGGTTTTTTCACGTTCTACGGAGGTCACGACCCTGAGGATTATAAGCACTATGTCGGCGATCCTCCGACTGAATTAGAACTGCATAAAAATTCACCCGGTTTCAGACTTATATTAAACAACATACTTTTCCCTGCAACGAATAAGAAGAAGCAGAAGACATAAAAAAGCGTTGCATTTTTCCTGACAAATATTATATTACCCTTAAGCAATAATGGAATGTTAAAGACTTACGGAGGAAAAGTATGAAGAGGATTTTTATATTAATTCTGATCCCGATGGTATTGATATCAGCCGCAGATCATTTTTCTCAAGTGACAAGTAAAGCTGATTCGGTTTTGGTATTTGAAGATTTTGAATCGGGAACAGATAGCTGGACACTGAACGGAAACTGGGGACTTGATGAAGGGAATTTCATGTCCGGCACACATTCACTTACCGAAAGCCCCGGCGGAAATTACACTTCTGATGAAAACTCATCTGCTGTATGGAAGGATACGATCGATCTGTCGGTTTATGACGATGCGTATATAAGTTTTTGGATCAAATATGATATTGAAGCAGATTTTGATTATATGTTTTTTGAAGTCTCTGACGACAACGGAGTTAATTGGACAACAAAAAAAACATGGACAGGAATAGAATCCGAATGGTCAAAAGAAACTGTTTCACTCTTGGGTTATGCAGGATATTCTCAGGTAACATTCAGGTTCGTTTTCAGTTCTGATCAGGGGCTTGAAGCTGATGGTATGTATATAGATGATATCATTTTGCAGGGTGTTATTATTGAACCGTCGCCACTCCCTGTAATTCATAAAGGACCTGAACTCTACGAAGCTGAACTTGATGAAAATGACTTCAGCTATACAAGTTCACTGGAAATAGTTGATTTTAGTAACCGTGTAGATTCAGTATGGATTGAATATTGTCTGGATTTATCTGAAACTGTGTTATCAGTACCTGCTGTAAATATTCATGACTATGTTTGGGAGTTCACGATACCAGACTACGGACCCGGAGTGCAGATCGATTACCGGATTTGCATGACTGACAGTTTACTCGGTAATTTGACGGGGAGTACTACTTATTCATACATTAGCGGTGATCACAGAATTTACGATTCAGGCATTGTAAGCTACTACAAACTAATTGAAAATAACCAGGCTATGGCTGTAAAGATATCAACTGAAATTTATGCGCCCACCGGGCTTGTTTATGCGCTGATACGGAATTATAAAGATACCGATCATGTTTCGGCTGATATGAAATTCCATGTCTGGGCTGATAACGGGGGTGTCCCCGGAGAAGATTTAATCGAGCCTTTTATCGTTACGCCTGAAGCTTCCTTTACTAACACAAAAGCATTCACAAGAATTGACCTCCGCAGTTATTATCTCCCTATGTCAGGAGATTTCTGGATCGGTATATCAGCCTTCGAAGGCAGTGTGTATTCATTGATGGAAGATCCGTATGAAGAAGGAACTACAGCCTATGAAAGATCTTATTCAGGTTCTTGGACAGGCACAGAATGGTCATGGTCTCCGGATGTAGATTATAACTATCATTTCAGAGCAATTATGGCTGCACCGGACGGTATAGAAGAAGATTTAACTTTACCTGCCCTAACTGAACTCCATCAGAACTATCCTAACCCGTTCAACCCTGTTACCCAGATCAGGTTCTCACTGGCTAAGACAGCCCAAGTGAGGCTAAGTGTTTACAACATAGCAGGTCAACTTGTTTTGCAGCTTGAAAGCGGTGTAAGACAGGCAGGAATAAACACTGTTGATTTTGACGGTTCAAGATTTAATTCTGGTGTTTATTATTACACACTTGAGACTGACGGTAAAGCTCTGACAAGAAAGATGCTGCTGATCAAATAAAAAAAGGGGCAGTTTAGGCCCCTCATAAGATCATTTAAGCATTTCATTGCCTATAAACTGTCTGTAAAGACTGAGCTGTTCAAGTATGAAATCATATTTGTCGGTTTTATCTGCGAGAATTTCGGAAATGATCTTTCCGAGTCCGGGTCCAAGCATGAATCCCTGACCGCACATTCCTACAGCAAGGAACATGTTGGAAATATCTTTCGGCCATCCCACGATCGGAAATCCGTCTGGTGTCATCGGGTAGAGCCCTCTCCATGTTCTCCTGATCCTTACATTTTTTATCCTCGGATGCAGTTCTGTCATTCTTCTTGAGATCAGGGGCAGGAATTCTGAAGTGTTGTCGCTGTCCTTTCCCATGATCTTCGGTTCAGGAGTAACGCAGAATATGATCTGTCCGCCCTCGTTCTGATAGTAGTAGAAGTTCGCGCTCTGCAGATCGCTTCTCAGGTCAACCACCATTGGTCTGAAGAATTTCTTAACAGGTTCGGTCACTCCGGCTTCGTGAGAATCGGGATAGACGGGAAGTTCAAGTCCGCACATAGCTCCGATCTCTCTTGCATTTCCGCCGGAAGCATTGACCACGACATCAGCCGTCAGCTCTCTTTTATCTGTCTTAATTGTTTTAATCGTGCCCTTCTCAGTTTCAAATCCTGTTACAGTCTCATCGAAAAAGAAAGTCGTTCCTGCTTCAAGAGACAGCTTGTAATAGGCTCCTGCAGTTTTAAGCGGAGAAGCGGATCCGTCGCCGGGTGAAAATGTTCCTCCGAGAAGCCCTTCGGGGTTTATGCCGGGCACCAGTTCTTTTATTTTTTCAGGACTGATCCAGTCAATATTGAGTCCGTAGCTCTTTTGCTTTACAAGAAGTTCTTTTAACGCCTTCTCTTTTTCAGGTTCATAAACGGGGTAGAGATATCCGCCGTCCGTCCAGTCAACATCGAGCCCGAGTTCTTTTTCCATATTTTTTATGATATCGATGCTCATCTGGCATATCTTTATCTTTGAAGGATCTGAATGAGTGGCCCTTATACCTCCGATCGCCGCCCTGTTCTCGCCCCTTCCGTAAGAGTGATTCATATCTACGACCGCAACCTTCTGTCCTTTTTGTGAAAGATAATAGCTCAGAGGAAGTCCAACGCTTCCCGCACCGATTATTACTGTATCAAAATGTGTCATCTTAATTACCTTTTTTGTCAATTAAAGAACTCATCGGGACTTCAACGGTTACCGGTCTTATCGTACCTGCAGATACATCGCAGAAGTTAACTCCTGCCTGTTTGAAAATTCTCGGCAGAAGAACGGAACATGTCTTTGAACCGCACGCACCCATTCCCACTCTGATCTGCTTAAGCTGATTAACATCCCTGACCCTGAAATCTTTTATGAAATCAACTATCTCCTTTACAGTCACCCTTTCACACCTGCATACGATACCGTTATCCGGCAGGTCGCTTAGAAGAGTTTCTGCGCACGGTTCTGTTATTGCTTTTTCCTGAATTCTGATACCGATAGCTTTATGAGCGTTTTGCAAAGACATCTTAACCGTAACGAGGTGTGTCTTGTATTTTTTTACGAATCTTACATGAATTACTTCAGCCTTTTCGAGAGTATTGCCGTCAATATCGGTCACTTCAATTTTATCGCCGGGTACGAAATTGAGAATATATTCGTGCGGAAGTATTACTTCGGCAGTATTATCGCCGGCTTTTCTCGCAAGAGAAACAGCCAGACCGGGACAGACTGCCACGCAGAGTCCGCAGTTGATGCAGTCGTCGACCGTGTAAGCCGGAGCGTCGAGAATATTCTTCAGATCGCCTTCAAGCGAGATGCAGCCTTTGGGACAAACAGTCGTGCAGGGGTTACAGGGTATTTCTTCGAGACACTGGAAAACCGGCGTGAAATTCTCTTTTAGAACCACCGGACGAGGTTCGAACACTTCACCGGGCTTTGATTTGAGAATATCTGCTTTCTCGTAAAATGAAGGATCAATATCGATCTCTTTTCCCAGCATTTTTGCCATTTTAAGACCTGCGATCCTGCCTCCGAACATAGCTGAACTTGCTTCGGCGATCTCGTCGGCGTCGCCCGCTTTAATCACCTTGAAACCGAATTTTTTAGCCTGCTCATAAAATTCATCGACGGGAGTCAGTCCCGCTGCGATCAAAAGCGTGTCTGTTTCGTAAGTTTTTGCGGTTTCAAGTATAGGATCCCAGTTCTCGTCAACCTGTGCCACGGTAACTTTCTCAATTTTTCCTTCTCCGAAAGCGGCAAGTACTGTAGTTCTCAAATGAACTGGTACGCCCATTCGTTTTATCTTGTCTGAATGGACCTTATAACCCGATACTTTGTCCATGATGTCAATGATCCCGACGACACCGATCCCTGCCTGCAGAGCGTGATATGCGGCTATAAGCCCCACATTGCCGCTGCCCACGATGAACACCTTGTCCGAAGATCTTATCAGATCGCGATTGACGAGTGTCTGGAAAGCACCGGCTCCGTAAACACCCGGAAGGTCGTTCCCGGGGAAAACGAGGCTTTTTTCCCTCGCTCCGGCTGAGACTATCATGCCTTCAAAATCTATAAGCGAATACTTTCCGTTATTTGCGTAAATGCCGGCTTTTTTATCTTTGTAGATGCCGACTACGCTGGATTCATATAGGACAGTAATATTTTCATTTTCCATGATCTGTTTTTCGAGCAGATCTGCGATCTCGAACCCTCTCGTTCCGGCATAGCTGTCTTCCTGCGAACCGAAGAATTTATGTGTCTGAAGAAGAAGTTTTCCGCCGAGCTTATCCTTGTCTTCGACGATAACGATATTAAAGCCCAGTTTTGCGAGTTCAAGTGCCGAAGTAAGTCCCGAAGGTCCTCCTCCGACGATCAGCACATCGGTTTTGAGAGTTTCTATCTTTTGAGTAAATCCTGTTCTGTCATCGTGCGGGAGCTCGGGAGTGTGATACAGAGTTCTGATATCCATGCCTTCTTTTAATGGAGTGACGCATGATTTCAGAGGCATTCCGTCTATTATTACGGTACATTGAGAACACTGGCCGTTCGCACAGAATATCCCCTGAGGAGCATCATCTTTCTGATGTATCGAGAATTCTTTGATACCGTTGGCGAAAAGCGCGGAACTGACAGGTTCGCCTTTTTTTCCTTTGTAAAGTTTCCCGTCAAAATAAAACTCAACCTCCTGTCCCGGGACGACATCTAGCACAGGGTGCTGTGTAATTCTGTTCATATATTTTTATCCTAAAAAAAAATTTACACTATTAGTCATAAAGAGGATATCTGGTGCTCAATTCTATTACTTCTTTCTTGATCTGAGCCAGAAGTTCCTCGTTTTTATGATCTGCAGCTACTCTTGCTATCATATTCGCGATGGTTCTCATATCGTCTGTAGTAAAACCTTTTGTTGTGGCTGCAGGAGTTCCCAGTCTTACACCTGAAGTTATCATCGGTTTTCTCTTATCAAAAGGCACCATGTTCTTATTAGTCGTAATTCCTGCAGCTTCGAGTGCTTTTTCAAGTCCTTTTCCTGATACTTCCTTGTCGGAAAGGTCAAGCAGTACTATATGATTGTCGGTTCCACCTGAAACGACCTTGAAACCGAGCTTCATCAGTTCATCCGCAAGAGCCTTGGCATTATCAAGAACTTTCTGCTGATAAACCTTGAAGGAAGGATCGAGAGCCTCCTTGAAAGAAACGGCCTTTGAAGCTATTACATGCTCTAACGGTCCGCCCTGAATTCCCGGGAATATAACGAAATCGAGAGCGTCGGTAAGAGTTTTCGGAGAAGGCATATTCTTAAGAAGAATTTCGCCGCCCTCGAAGTCTGAAAGTATCATTCCGCCTCTAGGACCCCTGAGAGTCTTGTGGGTGGTAGTCGTAACGACATGAGAGTAGGGAATGGGTGAAGGGTGCAGTCCTGCAGCTACAAGTCCTGCTATGTGAGCCATATCTGTAACGAGCCATGCTCCAACTTTATCTGCAATTTCTCTGAATCTCTTAAAATCAATAAATCTGGGGTAGGCCGACGCGCCTGCAACGATAATTTTCGGTTTGCATTCAACAGCAAGTCTTTCAAGCTCGTCATAATCTATGAATCCGTCTTCAGTGACTCCGTAAGGTACGATATTGTAGAGTCTTCCGGTAAAGTTGACGGGAGAACCGTGTGTCAGGTGACCGCCCATGGAAAGGTTCATGCCCATGATAGTGTCTCCGGGCTCTGCAAGGGTCATGTAAACTCCCATATTGGCCTGAGAGCCGCTGTGCGGCTGAACATTCGCCCATCTGCAGCTGAAAAGTTTTTTAGCTCTTTCAATAGCTATGTTCTCTGCTTCATCAACATTGGCGCAGCCGCCGTAATATCTTTTACCCGGATAACCTTCGGCGTATTTATTTGTCATTACAGAACCCAGTGCCTCGAGGGCAGCTTTCGAAACAAAGTTTTCCGAAGCTATAAGCTCTATTTTGTCGCACTGTCTTCTTTTTTCGTTCTCTATTGTCTGAAAAATTTCCGGGTCGAACTGCTTAAGTATGCTCATAAAGATACTCCTGTTAGTTGTTTAGACCGTCATCGATCAAATCAATTCTGTTCTTATGTCTGCCGCCCTCGAATTCTGTTTCCAGAAAGGCGGTAACTATATTCTCAGCTTCATTTTCAGTAATGAATCTGCCCCCGAGAGCAAGGATGTTCGCGTTATTGTGCTTTCTGGACAGTTCTGCATATTCCACGCAGTGGCAGAGAGCCGCTCTTATGCCTCTGAAACGGTTCGCTGCTATGGAGATACCTATCCCTGTTCCGCAGATAATGATCGCAGGATCGCCGTCGTTAAGAACCGCTTCCGCAGCTTTTTTACCGTAATCGGGATAATTCACCGGATCCTCTGAATAAGCACCAAGATCATCTACCGTGACATTATTCCCGGTCAGGAACGATTTCAGGTGTTCCTTGAGAGCGAATCCGCCGTGATCACAGGCCATGTGTACTCTTGAGATCCTCATTATAGAGTCTTCAGGAATGCATCAATATACTTCACTTCTTCCCATTCAGGATTTATCCAGTTGTAGCATTCCCTCGAAGGTCTTACGGTACTTCTGTTGATAAAATAATCGGACTTTGAAGGTACCTGACCGCTTTCTTTCATTGCGTGAAGTCTTCTCGGGTCCCCCGCTTTTTCGTAAAGACCGTAAGCAATGATGAAAACCAGTTTATCCTGATATTCGATGTTCACATTGCAGGCGGCTATGCTTTCAGAATAAATCGATGCCCATACTCTGTAGGCATTTACATTCTTTGAGTTCTTTTTCAGTGCTTTGAGGCATTCAGATCTGGCATCCGCGAATCTTTTCTTCTCTGAATAAAGTCTTGCAAGATTGATATTATAGGTTTCGTTACCTTCATCAAGCTTCATCGCTCTTTTGTTGTAGGCTATTGCTTTGTCAACATCATTCCTGTATATCCTTATCAGTCTTCTGATCGCTTTCAGATCATCGGGAAATTTTTCGAGCAGTTTTTCAAGAAGCCCGGCAGCTTTTTCTGTATTGCCTTCGTCATAATAGATGGCCGCAAGCCTTTCAATGGTTTTCGAATCATCCGGGTTCACTTTAAGATTTTCTTCAAGTCTTGCTTTAAATGCTTCTCTGTCAAGGAATTTTGAGGTCAGAAAAGTCAGAAGGTTGCTGATCTCTTCATCTTCGGGGTTTGATTCAATGTAATCTTCAAATGATTCAATAGCAAGTAATGCGTATTCTTCAATCTCGGGATCGTTAGGGTCTTCAGCTTTAAGGTCTTCGGCTTTCTGATAGTAGTATTTTCCAAGCTTTTTCAGAAGAGATTTATCTTCGCTGTCAATGTCGATCATTCTTCTGGCAACATCTATAGCCTCGTCGATCTTGCCTTCGGTGACATAAATATAATCAAGCTGGAGTAGCACCTGCGAATGATCCGGTTTCATTTCTGAGAATCTTTCGTAGTCAACAACGGCCGAATCTCTTAAACCGAGTTCCTCGTATCCGTTCCCCCTCCAGAAAAGAAGTATGTCTTTTGCGTATTCAAAATCAGGGTCAATATTCATGATCTCGTTGATATACTCGATCATATCCCTGAATTTCTTCTGCTGCTTCTTGCTCTGCGCAAAACTTGAAAGCTTATTGATCTCATATTTGTCTTTTTCGTCCAGAACTTTCTTTTGCGCCGGTTCTTTATTTTCCGCAGTCTTTGAAACTTCTTCTTTTACAGAATCCTCCCTGACTGTCTGAGAGCTTGGTCCGCAGCTTATGATCGAGAAAAAAGCCGCTAAAACAATAAGGATTAACAACCTGCTTTTCATATTTTCCTCCGTTGATATTTAATCATTATACTTTTCCTTTTTGAGCCACCAGCTGTCTGATGAGATGAAATTGAACTGCATCCTGAAGGTATTTCCCTCTAGTGCATTATCGGACACGGACCCTGATCTTATGTAACTGAATTTGATCTCCACATTCGTTCTGTCGTTATTGAAAGGGAAATTGAGCCCTAGTGTACCGGTCGTGTCAAATACAGGGTTCCCGTTATAGTCAAAAGGTCTTTTTTCAATGGTCAGGTAACCAGAATAGGCCATTCTTTTCAGGTACGGATCATATCTTCTTTGACGGGGCGCGTATCTCAGACCGATAACATGCCTGTAATAATCTGACATAGCTGTGTCATCAATGCCGGTTTTCAGTCCGTCGAATTTTTTCAGCACAAAATCGTATGAAAATACGAAACCTGAAGTTCTGTAACCGAGGCCTGCACCGTATTCAACGGGCCACTCGACCACGCTTAATCCGCCGGTGTTTTCGTATATTTTTTCCAGGACAGATCCGTAAGATGTTGTTCTGTCGAACTGGTAGATACCGGTTCCGGACGAACTTACGGGAAGTGATATCTTTGCTCCGAAACTCAATCCCGAAGAGTGATCGTATATCACGCCTGAACCCAGTGTGAAATGTGAGATCTGAGTTATCTCTCTTTCCTCGAAATAATTGTCGGTCAGGTAAGTTTCGGACACGCTTGTGTAGTTATATCTTTTCGTTCTGTTGTAGTTTCCGAATTTGAACGAAGCGTCCGCGGCAAAAGCGAAGCCGGAAAAATGCTTTCCGTAAATAAGGGACGCGTTCGAAATGCTCCCTTTTTTAGTTTCCAGAGTTCGCGAAACCGCTTCTTCAAAACTGTTCTCCACAAGTTCCGGTCCCGAGACGCCCGAAATATCTGAGACGGCCGCGGGATAGTATGAGAACCCGAAGATGTGACCGTTACCGAAAGGCATCGCAAAACTGAGATCCTCGAAGGAAAATCTGTCGTAGTCTGAATTGTTGCCGCTAATGTCCTCTACTGAGTTTATCGAGTATGATGAAGATATTGAGAAAGTTGTGTTCGCTATGCCTGTCCATGAGGCGTAATTATGATTTTTAATTACAAGTGAATCGTTTAGAGCGATGCCTGTTGAGCTGCTTAATGAAACATCTATATCGCCGATTGAGACCGCGGAGAAAGCGGATGTCTCTGAAAATGCCAGAACCGTTATTGTGATGATCAGATATGATATGTACTTTGAATTAAGCATTAAATTTTCTCCGTTAAAGGTGTCGTCATTCGGTCATTCTAACATATAGTAATTCTATTTTCAGGCTGTCTAAAGTCATGTATCCGAAAGGCTGAAGCCAGTCGCCGGACCTGAAGTATAAGCCGTTATTCGATGAAGGATCATTTATCCATTCCTGGAACAGAGCGTCGGTGAACCTGATCTCGAAAGTATTAAGAGCCGAGTCCGAGACAGATAAAATTCTCGTGTCCTCCCAATAGTTCAGGCTGTCGTAATTCAAAACTGACGGGTCTGAAGTCCAAAGAGTATCTGCTGCTTTGTAAAATCTTATCACATCGTGTTCGTTACCGTTCTTCATCAGGTCTCCGTAAACCGGATCGGTCTCATCTGCGAGGTTAAAAAATGTCAGTCTGCTTGAAATTACCGTAGCGTCTTTTGGTATGCTGTCGAGACTGAACCTGCAAACATAACCTTCGCCGGATATACCGCCCACTTTAAATTTCGTGCCTGAAGTGTCAAGTGTTTCTTCGTTTTTCCCCGTAAAAGAAAGATCCGCCGTGAGAGCGGTTCGGGTCTCGGATACTGTTAAAGAATCTGTGACCCCGTCAAAAGCAGTAACTGTATCTGTTCTGAATCTGTGGACTTTCGGTCTGTAATCATCGTATGTCCATTCTGAAGAATAGAGTCTGATGATCGGACTTATCTCATCTCCCGGCTTTGAACGGATCAGGAATCCGTTGAATTTAGTGTTGGCTGAGTCCGTTGTGAACCATGATCGGAGAGAGTCGGTATCAAGTGCGATCCTGACGGACCTGAATTCAGCTGATGAAGAATCCGGGTCTGCATAAAAGCCTGAAGTCGTGTAAGGCAGATCGCTTAGGACAAGACCTTCTCTTATAACTTCACCTGATGTCCAGCTGCTTTTTACTGTGAAGATGTCAAATTCTTTATCTGAATTAACTTCAAAAAGCGAATCAGTGTAAACAGGCATCACGACATATGCTGAATCAAGCGCGGAATCCGTATCGAAAAGTTCGAAACTGAAAAGGATCTCGCCAAAAGCTGTCGTGTCTGTTCCGTCAATGTCCGTGCCGAGGTAAAGGTATTCTCCTTCTATCCTGGGGACAGGTTCTACTACCGCAATTTTGGAGTTGACTGAGGTGAATGAAGCTGAAATGAAATCGGGGTCTTCAGGATTTAAGGCCACATCGTCGTATTTCTGCGAGCAGGATAAAATGAGAGCGAGCGCTATTACAAAAGTTACAGTACGATATGTTATTTTGCGCATAGATTTTTCCCGTTTTTAAGTTTTTTTTCAGACACTGTACCCTGTTACTTCACCCTGTTAATTTTGTTCCTTTTCTGCTTAAGGAAAGTGCGACATAATATAAGCTGAAATCATACACATAGTCAACCAAATTTTTATGACGGAATTTGTTGATTTTATGTTTGCTAAACTGATTTGATGTGTTTAAATTTAGCGCGTTGTTAACAGAAAACTAACAAAAAACTAATTTTAGGGTCTTTAGTTGAAAAAGTTAAAAAATTATGAATGGCTGAAAAACACGGTGTTTATGGCATTTTCACTGTGGTTTTTCCTATTGAGCATTAAACTTCTCGGCGAGGTTTTCAAACATTATTTCAGTACTGATGTCGCCGGAATAATCGAAAATGCTACTGCTGATCCGATGGTATCTTTATTTATAGGCATCCTTACGACAGCCATCATTCAGTCCTCAAGCTCAACAACATCTATAATAGTCGCTTTTGTCGGAGCAGGAACCATGTCTTTTGACAACGCTATCCCGATGATAATGGGCGCGAATATCGGCACTTCGGTAACCGGGATAATAGTGGCTTTCGGACAGGTTCGCAACAGAATGGAGTTCCACAGGTCTTTTGCAGCGGCAATTGTTCATGATTTTTTCAATCTGTTCGCAGTTCTGCTTTTTCTTCCTATTGAGATCTATACCGGCTTTATCGGAAAATCAGCGAATTTTCTGACAGAATTATTCGTAGGAACATCAGGGGTTAAGTTCAAATCCCCGCTTGATTCTCTCGTTAAATCAGCTTCAAAGTTCATTGAGAATTCGGTCGCGGGAATATTCGGTAATTCTGTCGAATCTCACGATATTATGGGAAAAGTAAGCACATATCCTGCTTATGATACTATGCTGCTTGTTGTAATGGTCATTCTTTCACTTATAATGCTTTTTCTGTCGCTGAATTTCATGTCGTCCATAATGAAGAAAGTCCTCATAGGAAAATTCGAGAGAATAATCCACAAATTCGTATTCAGTAACGCAGTCACATCTCTTATTTTCGGTATCTTTTTTACCGTTTCGGTTCAATCATCTTCTATAACAATTTCGCTCATAGTTCCGCTGGTTGGAGCGGGAATACTTTCTCTTGAGCAGATATTCCCTTATGCCGTCGGTGCCAACATCGGAACAACAATAACCGGAATACTGGCTTCAATGGTCACCGGAAATCCGAGCGCGATAAGCGTAGCTTTCGCACACACTTTATTCAACATTTTCGGTGCCTGTGTTTTCATGCCGCTAAAGGTTCTTCCGATCAGGTCTGCAAAATGGTTTTCTGTTAAGGTAAGGGATAACAGGTTATGGGCAGTTGCTTTTCTGCTCGTAGTATTTTTCATTATTCCGACAATAATCATTTTCATTTAAGTAAATAATGGTTAAATTACAAGACAAAAAGGGGAATAATTATGCTTAAACAGTTTTTTAAAATGCTTTCAAAACAGGACCTTCTGACCCAGGCCCTGAACGATACGCAGGAAATGGCCGAAATTTCACTGAAGCAGTATAAATATGTAATAGATCTGATCTTCGATGACATCAAAAGAGAGATCACTCCCGACGAAATTGAAGAAGTAAGAAAACTGGATTATCTGATAAATCATTTTGAAAGGTCGATCAGAAAGAAAGTATTTGAACATATTGCGATAAACGACAAGGAAGAGCAGCAGCTTTATACCGCTTTCATTCTCACTACCATTGTCAACAATTTTGAAAGAATAGGTGATTACAGCAAAAATATCGGAGAGATCGCCGAGATCAAAAGAATGCTGAAAGATGAAGGGTGGAATACTAAACTTCAGAAATATTCTAAAGAGATAGTTGAAATATTCTCCGATACACTTAAGGCTTTTAAAAATGGAGACAGCGATCTGGCGAACAAAGTTGTGGATGTACATTTCGATTTAAAGACCAATATAAATGAGGATCTTGTTGAGATCGCCGTCAAAGAACCTTCATCGGAAGTGAACTATGTTTCCTACGGACTTTTCCTGAGATACTCAAAGAGAATAAGCTCTCATCTAATGAACATAGCTACATCTATCACCAATCCAATTGACAAAATAGGCTATTATGTGGGTGATGAAGAGATCAAAGATGATGAGTAAAATTTTACGGACCGTCTTATGATCACCCGCTCCAAATTCATAAAACTCAAAAAAATAACGAAATATTTCAGGATCGCATCCGAGCTCAGGTCGTTAAGGGATATTCTGATCTCTGACGGAAACCCCGATCTTACTGTTCTTTCGTCTTACACATCGTTTCTGAAAGAGAGCGAGGAAACACTATATACAGGTGAGCTGAGTGATATAATTGAGTTGAAAGATAAGAGAATTCAACTTGAAAAAGTACATTTTCTCTATCACAGGATCAGAACCGGTTTCGGTTATCCCGACAATGAAACAGAATTCCGGAAAAGTTCAGGTGACGGCAGTTTTCCTAAGCTTCCAAAAACAGAGCTGGTTGTAGTGCTTGAAAATATAAGGTCAGCGCATAATACCGGATCGATAATAAGGTCGTGCGAATGTTTCGGAGTAAAGGAACTCATTCTATGCGGAATAACTCCGGGAATAGAAAATGATAGTGTAAGGAAAACATCCAAAGGTTCCGAATCGAATTTGAAGATATCCCGTTTTGATCACATTTCCGGAGCCATTGAATATCTTAGAGAGCACAGTTATATGATCACAGGTGCGGAAACAGGCAAGAATTCTGTCGATCTGAGAGATTTTGAACCTGATAAAAAGATCGCTGTGATCTTCGGGAATGAAGAACTCGGACTAAGTTCAGAAGCCGTCGGTCTGTGCGATAGGATAATATCAGTTGAGATGAGGGGTGCCAAGAACTCTCTCAATGTGGCTAACTGCGCTTCAATATTTATTTACGATATTACCAAGAAGATCAGCTGAAAAGCATCACTTTTTTGTTTTTTTCCAGCAGTCAATCACATCATCATATTTTTTAGTTTTCGTGTATGCGTCGGCCACACAAATGATGTATCCGAAAAGCAGGAACTGCCAGACTGAATTATAATCAACTACAGTTCTGTCTATTTTTATGAACGGAAGGTATTCAAGACTGTAGGCAAGTATGAAGATCAGAACGATCGAGAACATGATCTGCGTCGTATCAGAAAGAATGTATTTGAACCTTCCCATGCTTAAGTATTTTAAGAATTCACGCCTTTCGATATTTTCGGGAGTGAACGAAAAGAATACACTGTCGTCTATTTTGATGTTTTTGCCTTTTCCGTAGTTCTTATCAAGTATGTCATGGAATTTTTCTTTGTTCTTTGAAATATATTTCTTGTGTGAATGATAATTATAGATCACCATTATCATCCATGCGGCAAGAGTTGCGTAAACGAGGTATAACACTTTTCAACCTCTCATTTTTATTATATTTGTAATTATAAGAATAAATCGGCTTATATTCAAGATTTTTATTCTCTTTATTTTTCAGCAGGATTTTCTTATCTTATACCACGATCTAATAAAGGGGCGGAAATGAAAGAATACAGATTTGGTCTGGTGGGATGCGGAAGAATATCATCTAAACATATAGACGCGATAAACAGCATTCCGAACGCAAAACTTACAGCTGTATGCGATATAAATGAGGACAGGGCGAGAACGGTTTCAGGAAAGGCCGGTCTTGATAAATATTATCTCAGCTATGACGAAATGCTCCGGAACGAAGAAATCGATATTGTGAACATTCTCACTCCGTCAGGCATGCACCCCGAACACACGATAGATATCGTCAAAAAATATAAGAAACATATAATTGTAGAAAAACCGATGGCGCTCAAACTCTCTGATGCCGATGCCATGATAAGGATATGCGATCTAAATTCTGTAAGGCTCTTTGTTGTAAAACAAAACAGGTACAATCTTCCCGTTGCGAGGCTGAGACAGGCTGTAGAGAACGGTGAATTCGGTAAGATCTTTATGGGAAGCGTAAGGGTCAGGTGGTCAAGGGATCAGAAATATTACGATCAGGACGAGTGGCGCGGAACATGGAAGCTCGACGGCGGTGTTCTTGCTAATCAGGCATCTCATCATATAGATCTGCTCGAATGGATGCTGGGAACTCCTGTTTCGGTCATGGCTAAGACAGAAACCTATATGTCAGATATTGAAGTTGATGATACAGCAGCCGCGATAATTAAATTCGAGAACGGTGCGATGGGCATAATTGAAGCAACGACCGCAACAAGACCCTCAGACCTTGAAGGCTCTTTAAGTATTCTCGGGGAAAAGGGATCGGTAGTCATCGGAGGATTCGCTGTGAATAAAATGGAAACATGGAATTTTGCCGGCATGAATGATGAGGAAAGGGACCTCCTGATCGCAGAATACGCAGAAAACCCGCCCAATGTTTATGGATTCGGCCACATCAGATATATTGAACATGTACTCGATTCAATAGAGAATAACAAGCAGGCTCTCGTTGACGGGCTCGAAGGCAGGAAATCTTTAGAACTCATAAACGCGATCTATGAATCTGCGGAAACCGGAAGAGAGGTCGATCTCAAATTCAGGCCGAAACGGTCCAGGCTCGGATACTGATCATCTTCCGTATTTATACATAAGCTTATTCACCCAGACAGGCATATATCTTAATAGTGCTTTGAACAGGATCTTAGGGATATAAACATAACCTTTGAGCTCTTTTATCAGAAAGAATGACACATTCATCTCATTTTTCACGTTACTTTTCAGAGTTCTGTTTATCCAGAATTTGTTCGAAACCCTGAACCAGATAAGAGGTTCGTGAATGTTGTTCATCTTCACATTTTTCACTATAGCTCTTGCCCATAGCTCATAATCCTGACTTTTCTTGAAATTTTCATTGTAGTACCCGACGGTATCAAAAAATTCTTTCCTGAAAGCGACTGAAGGATGAATGAAAGGGTTTCTCGAGATGGCCCATTTTTTTATATCCGCCTGGAAAGGCATTTTTTTGTAAAAGATCTCAGTACCGTCATCATCTATCTCTATACATTCAGTACCAACAAGCATCAGCTCATCGTCCTTTTCGAATTCCTCTAATGTTCTCTGAAAGCGTCTCTTGTTGCATATATCATCAGAGTCCATCCTGAAATAAACATCTGCAGGGAATTTCTTAATCGCTTTATTAAGAGTAGCAGCAAGACCGATGTTAGTCTCGTTACGCATGATCTTTATTCTTCTGTCGCCGACGGAGTTAATGTAAATATCAATATCTTCACTGATAACGCCGTCAATGCATACAATAATATCGAAATCGCTAAAAGTTTGCGTAAGAACACTGTTCAGTGCCAGTTTAAAATACTTGAGCCTGTCGCCTGAAGATACAGGCAGTAATACTTTCACATTCATCAATTTACCGGTAATAATTTCACTTGGCGATAAAATTAAAGTAATTTTTAGTAATTGTAAAGAGAAAAATTTATAGTTATATTACAGTTATGAAAATTCTGAATGTTTTAATACTGTTGTTAATGGCCGCCGCACTGACGGCTGTTACTGTTTATGAAACGGGATTCGAAACTGATCCCTTTCAGGAAGGCTGGTCACTCTCAACTTCAGGCGCGGGATGGAAAAGAATTAGTGTTCAGACTGATCCTTTCGCAGCGAACAGCGGCTCATACGGGATGGGACACCTGGACGACACAGGTATTCAGTCTGACTGGCTGATCTCCCCTCCATTTGATTTTCCTGATGAGAACGGTTTTAAGCTCAGTTTCTATGAATCAGGTTCTTTCACTGATTATTACGGATTGCATGAAGTATCGGTCAGTACAAATGGAGGTGACACATGGACTGTTGTTTATTCTGATGTACCGGAAGAATGGAATTTCAATCAAATTTCGCTCGATCTGGCTCAATTTGCAGGAGAAACGGTCCAAATAGGGTGGTATTACAGCGGAGATTACAGCGATCAGTGGTTTATAGATGATGTGAGTGTGACTTATGACAATACTGCGCCTGAAATTTTCAGACTGTCTTCAGCGGGATTTGAACCTCCTGTGCTCGCGGCTTATTCAGGAAATGATATTGAACTGAAGATAGAGCTGATCGATGAAAGCGGCATATCAGAGGTCAGATGTTTTTATAATTATGAAGGAGATCCTGCTGATTACGAGACGGTCTTTTCCGATACTGGAGATCCTTTTATTTATGAAGGTTTCATACCGGGACAAAACGCCGGAGTTTCAGGAACGATGTATTTCCGGGTGACAGACTCGTATGGTAACGGAGCAAATTCAAATATTTATAGCTTCGAGTTTTTGTATGACGACCTGGCCCCTGAAATTATCAGTGTCAGAGGGTTGATCAATCTTACAGGAAATGATGCTGAAATAACTGTAGCACTAAAAGAGCATACCGGGGTCAGTTCAATTACCGGTTACTACTCCTCCGACGGATTCATTACTGTTGATGAATTTAATCTGATACCTCCAAAAGATATTTTTTATAATTTTAAAGGTACAGTGCCCGCCGAAACTACCCCGAATCACAACTGCGGGTTATATTTTGTAATATCAGACAGTAACGGGAACGAAATAACAACCAGCATTTACAATATGAAATGGATAAATTCATATTCCGAACTCAAGAAATTCGATCTGAGGACCGATCTCGGCAGAAATTATGTATCAAGTGTAAAAAATCAGCCAAACGGTACATGCTGGATGTATTCAACATGTGCATTAATGGAAAGCAACCTTCTTATGACAGGTAACTGGGCTGCAGCAGGGGAGGAAGGTGAGCCGGACCTTTCAGAGTATCACATGTCATGGTGGTTCGGCTTCAATGATTTTTTTAACGCTGACGCCGATCCTGTTACAGGGGACGGTCTTGAACTTCATCTTCAGGGGGGATATTTTCTCAACTCAGCCTACATGCTGAGAGGAGAAGGAGCTGTCAGACAAACAGATTCATACAGTTTTGAAGAACCGCCCGAGAGATTTTCTAAACACTACAATATATACTATCCCCGAAGTGTTGAATGGTTTCCGATGGATGCCGAACTTAACGGTATAGAGACTATCAAACAAAAAGTGATCGAATTCGGTGCTGCCGGAGTTACACTTAAACATACATCTTACGATCCTTCAACATATATTCATTACCAGTCCCCGGAAGATCCAACATATTTTTCTCACGGAGTCAGTATAATAGGATGGGACGATGACAAGATAACTCAGGCATCTGAAGGTCCGGGTGCATGGTATTGCAAGAACAGCTGGGGTGAAGATTTCGGATTTGACGGTTTCTACTGGGTATCTTATTATGATAAACATGCATGCAGGAGTATGAGTGGAGCAGCATCATTTCAGAATGTGGAGAGAATGAAGTACGACGATGTGTATTATCATGACTATCACGGTTATTCCTCAGTTCTGCCTGATATAAACGAGGCTTTTAACGCTTTTACTGTCAGAGAGAGCTCCAAATTGTCGTCTGTAAGCTTTTTCAACGCTGTAAACAATGTTGATTACACAGTAAAAATCTATTCAGATTTTACAGACGGCGAACTTACCGGGCTGATTTCTGAAACATCGGGGCATATTGATTTTAAAGGATATCATACTATCGATCTTACTGAACCCCCGCTACTCTACCAAGGCAATACATTTTATATCTATCTCAACTTATCGGACGGCGGTCAGCCTATAGATCAGACTTCTTATGTGCAGGTAGCATATTTATGGTACACATCAAAAGCATCACCCGGAGAAAGTTACTATTTTGAAGGCGGAGAGTGGAAAGATCTATATTACAACAGTGATATTAACCGTCCCGGCACCGCGAATTTCTGTATCAAAGGGCTGGTTCAACATGTTTCAGATATTTCAGGAACTGCAATTCCGTCAGGAACCGAACTTTATCAGAACTACCCTAATCCTTTCAATCCTTCTACAACAATAAGCTATTCGATCCCGAACAATTCAAGAGTGGATCTGAATATCTACAATATGAACGGTCAGCTTGTTAAAGATCTGGTGAATAAAGTGCAGCCGGCAGGAAAGCATTCAGTTGAATTTTATTCTGAAGACCTCTCTTCGGGAGTTTATTTTTACAGACTTTCAATTGACGGAAAAACCGCGGGTATCAAAAAAATGCTTCTTGTCAGGTAATATTTCTCTTACTGTCAATACCAAGTAATGGTTTTGAGGCAGGTGTCTTTTCAACTAAATAGCAGAATCCTATACTTGCAAACAGCGTTAGGATAAATGCCGCGGGATAAAATGCCGCATTTTCCCATGAGATCTCCGCATATTTCAGGATCCGTGCGGCAATTCGAAGAAACAGAGCATGAGATAAATATATTCCGAAAGAATATTTTGCAGCAATGTTCATGAAATTAAGAAATTTTTCAGATTTAAGACTATCAGATAATTTGAGCAGATTAATAAATATCATTATGAAAATAAAAGGCAGTATAAATTTCTCCAAAAGCATAAAAGCAGGTAGTTCGACAAAGAAACCGTTGTTCTCCGCCAGCCAGTTGAAGCTGAAAAAGAAAGAAATCAGTATTGTTAAGATGAAGATCATCGGATTGATAAAAGATGATATTTTTGAAAGACTCTTTTCTGATCGCTCAATATTGTCCGAGACCCAGATGCCAAAACTGAAATAAAAGATGTACGAAAGGAACAGACCTTTGAAAAGCTCTGTAAAATTGTCCGTGCCGCTGAAGTCCTTTCTTATATGCCTGAAGAGCACCTGAATAAATAGAATAGCAATTATTATCCACAATTTTTTATGTTTTAGAAATTTTCTCAGGTATGGAAATATCAGATAAAGCTGAATGATCAGAAAAAAGAACCACAAATGATAGTAGGCCTTTCCTGTTAATATTCCAAATAACGCCTGCAACGGATTTTTAAATATACCGGGATTGATCAGCATATACAGTACGGACCATATCAGGAATGGAATGAGTATTCTATTAAGCCTTTTTGCGTAAAAACTGACGACACTGTAACTACCGTCATATTTCATAGCGAGCAGGAATCCTGATATCGCAACGAACAGCGGAACCGCGAAATGAGCATAGATGTCAACAGTTGCAAGTGTGACAGGCAGCCATGAAAGGTCGGTGAATTTCGTGAAATTCATGCTTACATGTATTGCTATCACGCCCATGATCGCCCATGCACGCAGTATATTTATATTATTTTTTATCAAAATAACACCCAATTACTAAATCTTGAATTGCAGATAGTGAGATAATGCATTAAATATCGAATTGATTTATTATTTGTGTATTTCATTAAAAATATTCAATAATTTTTGTGTTTCATGCTTGCTGTTGAATTTGTCTAATTGTTCGCTAAAATATTTTTTTCTTCCATATACTACTTTTGCATCTATTACAGAATTCATTCCTTCTAGAATTGATCTAATGTCGTAAGGATCTACCATTATACCAGCTTTACCAACTACCTCGGGAAGAGAAGAAGTTTTCGAAACAACTACCGGGCAGTTATAGCTCATTGCCTCCAGTGGTGGGATGCCGAAACCTTCATAAAGGCTGACATATAGTAGAGCTGTTGAAGTTTTGTAATAATTTGCTAAATCTTTGTCTTTTACATATCCAAGGAAAATAATCTTATCTTTAATTCCGAGTACTTCAACTTTTTTATAGATTGGATCGGACTTCCATCCTTTTCCTCCGATTACATAAAGAGAAAAATCATTGTTGCTTTGCACAAAAAGCGAGAAGGCTTCGAAAAGTCTTTCGAGATTTTTCCCCGGCTGAACAGTTGATACCGTAATAAAATATTTTTCTCTTTGATCAGTAATACCATGAAGATTGTATTTATCAAGAAAGTTATAAATTATATAAATTTTTTCAGCCGGAATTTTAAGGAACCTGATAATATCTTTTTTTGAATTTTCTGATACCGTAAGTATAATATTAGCTTTTTTTGCGCTTAAATAACTTATTATATTGAAATAGTACCTTTGGAAAAAAGAGTATTTTTCTTTGAAAACAAAAGGGATGAGGTCATGAATAGTTGTTATAATTTTTGTTTTAGTGAAATTCAATATGGGCACTGCAACGCTTGGACAGAATAGAATTTCGGGTTTTAAACTGTTTAATTTGAAAGGAAAAAGAAATTGTTCAAAAAATATTCTTTTGGTTTTTGAATTCAGCATAGAAAACTTAATGATCTTGAAATTATCAGCGTGAATGTCAAATAAAATTTTCGGATCGGAAACATTTCCGAAATAAAGATAATACTCATTTTTTTTATCTAATTCCTGTAAAGAATGTAGTAATCTTTTTGTGTAATAACCTGTTCCCGTTAAACGATCTTTAAAGGGAAGCATATTTATTGCAATTTTCTTCATTTATTTTAAGAGATCCTCATATTCTTTAATAATCTTTTCTGAGCTAAAATCGTTTGCTCTGAGAATTGCCTTATCTTTATATTTATTCATCAACTGAATATCAGACAGAATTCGATACATTCCTTCAGCTAATACTTTTTCTTCGTTTGATAGATTATCCGGATTCCAGTCTTCTTTTCTATCTAACTGGGGTGTTAATATTCCATATTCAGTAATTTCAACATCCTGTGATTCGTTAGTTATATCGGTATTTGGAGCAAGAAGTTCTCTAGGTCCTGATTTGCAGTCGCTAGATACTATACAACTGCTACAAGCTAAGGCCTCAACAAGTACATTCGGAAAACCTTCGTATAACGATGATAAAACAAAACAATCAGATTTTGCAATATATTTGAATGGATTAGGGCGGAACCCTAAAAGAAAAACATTATTTTCAAGATTTAAGTTCTTTACTAATTCTAATATTCTCTGCTTTAATTCTCCATCACCAATTATAACCAATTTGATGTCTGGTATTTTAAGAGTTAAAACTTTGAGAGCTTTTATCAAATGCCAATGGCCTTTTTGATAATTTAATCGTCCAACATTAATTATTGTTCTCCCTGTGAACAGATGAGAATATTCTTTTTCAATACTTTCTTTTGACAATTCAAAAATTTTATCAATATTTAGAAAATTATAAATACATTTTACCTTTTCACTCTTCAGTTTGTAATTGCTGATTAAATCATATCGAGCCATTTTTGACACTGTAATATTACAATCAGCTTTATTATAAAATAAAGTTATTAGTTTATCATACAATAAGTTGTAAATATGTTTTTTTTCATAAGTTTTGCAAAAATGAATTGTTGTTATGATTTTATCTTTATATCTCGTCAAAATATTTATAAGATTAGGGTTCTCACCAAAGCTTATTGAATAATCAATATTCAGTTTTCTTTTAAGATTTCGGATTTTGTAATACCTTTTTAGAAAACATATTAATTTTGATACTGGATTATTTTTTGATTTTATTCCTAAATTAATAATTTCTCCTTTATGAGGAAAATCTAATTTATCATTATAGTATAAAGCAATAAACTGATGATATTTTGAATTTAGATTAATTGATAAATTTGAAGCAACCCTCTCTGTTCCACCATCGCTTAATTTCGGGACTATTATCATTAAATTATTCTTCATCTATTCTCCATTGGTTTATATATCGATCAGCAATTCATACTCGCTAACTATTTTATTTACATTAAAGCTTTTAGCTCTCTCTATTCCTTTCTTAGAATATTTCTCATATAGGTCTTTATCTTCCAAAAGTATTTTTATTGATCGAGCCATTTCTATTTCAGAACTTTCAATATCTGTGATTGCACTCTTTGTTAAAGGCATTATTGGGGTTAAGACACCAAATTCTTCGAATTCGGATTTTTCTGCCTTTAAATTTATATCGGACTGAGGTGCAATAATCTCTCTAGGTCCCGAGTCACAGTCTACTGAAACAACCGGAACACCGCAAGCCATACTCTCCGCAATAACTAATCCGAATCCTTCATACACAGATGTCAAAGCTAGTACTTTTGAATTTGCGATGAATTTGTACGGATTAGTTTGTATGCCTGCGAAGAAAACACTATCATTTAGTTCAAGTCTATTTATCATCTTCATAAAATCCTGAAAAACTGGATTGTTTTTTTGAGTTGAGATATCGAATCCAACGAAAAGAAGATTTACATTAATATTGCCAGTTTGAAGAAGTTTAAGAACTTTTAGCATTCTCCATTGAGCTTTTTCCCATGAGAATCTTCCAACAGAAACTATAACCGGTTTATTATTAAATATGTCGATGAATTCATCTTCAATTTTCTCTTTACTCAGCATGGAGATTTTCTGTATGTCAAGAGGGTTATATATAACTGAAATTTTCTCTTCAGGAAAATGAAATCTATTTATAAGATTATTTTTTATTTTTTTTGAAACAGTAACAATATGGTCTGCCTTTATATAAACATGTTTAATGAAGTAGTCTATAATACAGTTTTGTTCAAAGATATTATTAGAATGTACAGTTAAAATTACTTTATCTTTTGTTTTGCTCCAGATATTATAAAAATTTGTATGTGTAAAAAAACTTATCGTTGCATCAATGGAGTAATCTTTTTTTAAAGATCTAAGTAATTTTATTCTTTGATGAAGATTAAATAACTTAGCGAAAATATTCTTTTTGTTTTGAAAATTCAAAATCACACTTTTCCCTGTATATTCAAACTCAATTTTATCGTCATATAAAAATAAATGTACATCTTTATTATGTTTAGAGAATTCTGACGCTAAAACAGATGCGACTTTCTCGGTTCCACCAATTTTCATATGAGGTATAAGCATTGCTATGTTTTTGTTTTCTTTCATTTATTACCATGAGATTTGAATTTTACAATGGATTTAATAAGAAGTCTGTTTTTTAAATTTAATCCGGGATTATAGAATTTTCTATAAGGAGATGATTTGTAATAGGCAAATACTTTAATCCCTAAATGAGTTGAATTTGTGCAGAATCTAAAAAATTGTTTTGAAAGGAAATACATGAAATATTTGTCATTAAAAATCTTTTTTTGCGCATTTAGCTTTATAATTTCTTCAATGACATTATTTGTGGAATCAAGGTCAGTAACTGACTTTGCAAAACCGTTGCTTAAATTACACAGCACATTAAGATTTAATTTAGTAAATTCAGGAAATGAAGATAAGATTCCTTTTTTCAGAATTCTAGATAAAAGTTCAGCCTTGGAATTACCTGCATAATTCGCTATAAAAGACGCACCTGATCCTTCTATTCTGTATCTAAGCATTGGTTCTGAGCAGTTAGCAAATTTTGTTTTTCTTATTAGTGAAAACCACAGATCAAGATCCTGACTGGTCCGAAGGTTTTCGTCATATCTTGCAGAGGTTTCTTCAAGTACACTTTTTCTGAACATAACGGTCGGGTGCATCATAGGGTTTGTGAAAAAAAGGGAAGCTTTGATCTCTTCGTGCGTGACCGGTGCAGGATCCATTTTAAACTTTTTACTTCCGAAAGGAATTATCTGAGCTCCTGAAACTCCGATACCCGGATTGTTTTCCATGAAATCGTACTGTTTCTGAAGCCTTTCCGGAAGAGAAATATCATCTGCATCCATTCTGGCTATATATTTCCCTTCAGCAATTTCAATCATTCTGTTCAGGTTTGCAGCCAGACCACGATTCTCAAGGTTCCTCAAAAGGATTATCCTGTCATCTTTCTTTGAGTAATTACTCAATATCTCGAGCGAGCCGTCAGTAGAAGCATCGTTTGTAATAATAAATTCAAAATCTGAAAAAGACTGACCTAGAATACTTTCTATGGCTTCCGCCAGAAAAGGTTCGGCATTATATACTGACATAATCACAGATATTTCAGGTGTTTTTTTCATTGAACGGCCGGAGTTTTTCTTAAAACAAATCTATGTGCCAGGAAGAAAATCCCGGCTAAAGTACCCCAGCTCCAGATGTATCTTAACTCCCAGCGCATGATACCCATAAGGCTCAGATATGTCAGAAGGATAAGAGATGCAAATGTAGCTATAGAATGTTTTGTCCTGAAGCTGTTGTAAACTTTCGCAATGATCGCTCCGAATATGTAGGGTAGTATAACAACACCGTAATATCCTGCATCCCACATGAATTCCATAACCATTGTGTAGTGAGAATTGTGGTGAGTAGCCGCTCCCCCGAGACTTCTGAATATTTTCGTAAAGTCGTGAATATACTCGTTGACAGGTATATAACCCGGAAAAATCCTCTTAAGTAACGGATATAGATAATCCTCGATCCCTGCGATCATTGCTCTCCCGTACGAGTATTCTCTTGCTACTCCCTCCTTACAGAAATCTAGAAAATAATCGAAAGCTGTAAAAGCTCCTGTGAAATACCAGACAATATATTCTGATAACATTGTAAATACTGTTTTGGACCCCGACATATAAGCTTTTCTATAAACACTCATAGATATAAGATATACAACCGGGATCGAAACAAGAAGTATATACCGGAATTTTATTTTTATCTTTTTGAGCTGATAGACATATATCAATCCAAATGAAAATCCCATTATAGCTATAAAGATAGGAGCCCTTCCTATTGTTACCATGCTGTAAAGTATCAGGTTCGACAGCGAAAGTATAAGGTATCTGAGTTTTACCCTGTATAAAAGAACTCCGGTAATAGAAGTGAACGCACTGACATATAGAGAAGGAAGTATAATGTAGAAGAAATATTTTCGGTTCTCGCCCATAACACCTGAATTATCGAATACCAGAGCCCTGAAAGATCCGGGATCCATTGACCGCAGCATCCCGATGGCTTTAACAAGATATATAAGCAGGAAAAAAGTGAGTAATAGCTGAAGTGGAAGAAAAATCCTTAAAGCTAGAGGTGGGTTTTTCAAAACTTTTGAATCGTTCCGGTCAAGCATTATTTTTTTTGGAGACAGAAAAGTGAGACCGCCGAGTGAGAACATAGCCTGTGACAGAATAAGCAGCATAAGAGCTTTTAATGAAGGCATTCTAAGACCACCGAGATCAAGTGTAGCTACGAAAATGAAGAATCCCCACCACATATTGAAGATAGAGACCGGGTTAAAGAGATTTTCAGATTTGATCCATGATAACGCGATCATTAGAAAAGTGACACTGAAAAGTATGTAATAGAAATACTCAGGCATAATTTAAAGAGATATCCCGTTTACTTGGTTACTATTCTGATAAGTTTGACGAATGTTGGTTTAAGAGATACGATGGCAAGTGCGACAAAGCCTCCGATTATTGTTGTAAGTACCACTATCATGCTTCTTCTCGGAAAAACCCTCTTTGCAGGCACGAAAGGTTTATCTACTATAGTAAATACATTTGAAGATAGGACAAATTTTCTCTCCATTTTATCTGTAAGTTTCCTGTCAATTATCTGCTGTATCCTGGGGTCTGAAGCCTTTTCAAGAAGTTCCTGATAGAATTTTATGTCTGATTCAAGATTTTCGATATTATTCTTTCTGATCATACTCCTGAGGGTTTCCAGGGTGAAATTCATCAGTTCGTAAGCGAAATATTTATCTTCGAGTTTTATCGACAGAAGAATAGTATTATGATCTGAATTTACCCTATATTTGATCACTTTTCTAAGGAATTTTAGAGCTTTTTCCCTTTTGAGCTGTGATTTATATTCTTCACTTTCACCGCTCTTGTCAATCTCTTTCATCACATTTTTAAATAGTTTTTCCTCGTTCTCATATTCCTGATATATCAGATCAAGAAAAGTGTTGGATGAGAGGGTGATCATAATGCCGTTTATTACAGGCAGATGAGAGTATCCTGTAAGAGCGAATCCCATCACAGGTGAACTGTCTTTTATCGTAGTTTCTTCTGAAGCATCAGCAGGAAGTATGGTAGCGGTCACCTCGTATTGATGAGCTACGACAAGTGAATATATTATGCTGCCTATTGCGAATAAGGATACTATAGCTATAAAAAGCATCCTGTCAATCCACAGCCTTCTTAAAAGGTTGTAAATATTGAATTCGTCCTCAAAAACGATCTTTTCTTCATTCATTTGTACTTTCCTTTATATTAGATTGAAGTTCTTTTATTACTCTGCACGGGTTCCCTACGGCGATGCTGTTGTCAGGAATGCTTTTCGTCACTACAGACCCTGCTCCTATTATGCAGTTATTGCCGATTTTTACTCCGTCAAGCACTGTCGAGTTCCCGCCGATCCAGACATTGTTACCTATCGTTATGCCTGTTCCGCTCAATCCCTGCTGAAAAATATACCTGTCGGGATCATCAAAATTATGCTTCATGGCCATTATCTGGACTGAGGGACCTATTCTGACACCGTTTCCGATTTTCACATCACCCCAAGCCCGGATCACAGAGAACTGGTTGAGTGTCGAGTTATTCCCGAAAATCACCGATCCTTTTTGGGCCTCGATCACTGTGTGGTCTTCGATAAGGCATTTGTTCCCGAGGATAATTTTTCCGTCGTTGTATGAATATAGTGATGTCAAACTGCCTATTGAGTTTCCCGAACCCATGGATATGTTTTTTTTGTCCCTAAGTTTTATGCATGTCTTAATGTTATTCCCGGTCGAAGTGAATTTAATAACAAATGCTAATGCTGAAAACTTCCTTCTGCAGAATATGAAAGGCTGTTTTATGAGATATTTAACAATTTTCATGCTCATAGCTACCCCATCTTTCCGAATTTTAGTTTGGATGCATAAAATCTGATCTCTGATCTTCTGAGAACGAAAAGATCTGCAAATGGGAACTTCTCAACTTTCAAATAAAGATAAACATAAATGAGCCCGTAAGCAAAATATGATATGCTTGAAGCTATCGCTGCACCTTTAATCCCGAATTTCGGTATCATTATAAGATTGAGCGCAAAATTTACAAGAAAGATAGAAAGTGCAGAATACATGTGTATTGCTGGACGGCCTTTTACTACATAGTAATGACTTCCGACTTTTCCGAAAGTAAGAAAAATTATTCCGGCGATAAGTATCTGAATAATTACGACTGACTCCGCATATTTTTCGCCATATAGAAATTCAGATGAGATCAGAGGCACAAGGAAAAACACAGGAACAGATATTGCCGCAGTTGCATAAAGTGCGAATTTTATTGTTTTAGCAGTAACAGTTTTGAAGTCCGAATGGTCGTTCCCGATGTTGTAAAGTCTTGCTCTTAGAGGATTTATCAGACCGGTCGGGATTATGAGCAGAATTTCGGCTATCGCAACTCCGACAGCATAAAGACCGAGTTCCTTATTGCCGAGGAAAAATTTTATCAGCCACTGATCAAGCCTGTAATTCAAAAAAATGAAAAATGCTCCGAGAAAAACGATAGTTCCGTACTTGAGTTCTTCAGCGATTATACCGAACCTGAAATTAAATCCGGGCATGATCTTACTGTATCTGAGCATTGTTAATGTCCTGACGACCGAGTTCAGAGGGAAAAGGATCATATATGCTTTGACCGTCAGATTTCCGCTTTTCCAGAGCAGTGCAAGAACGATCAGATTCAATATCCCGGTGACAAGAAAAATGTTGTTCATCGAAATTATCTTTTCCCTGCTTATCATTGTCGCTACGAGCAGGTCGCTGATGAAATTGAAGAAGATCACTGTCACAGCGGTATATAAAAGTATCGATATTCCGTATTCTTCAAATATAACACCGTTCATCCTGAGGGATAAAATGGTAATTATGAAAAGAGAGGCCGCCATAAGCAGAAATGTAAAATTCACTTTGAATATTGTCTCAATGTCGTATTTTGTTTTTCTCTGAAAGTATGAAGTAGCGTCAATTACACCGATACTGCCGAACTGCGCGATAGTCGTAAGTGTAAGAAAAAGGAATTTTGTGTAGCCCAGATTCTCGGGTCCGAGCGCTCTTGCAGTAATTACGCTCGTGCCGAAAAGCACAAAGATCCTGACAAATCTTGTTATAAAGTCGCTAGCTATGTTCTTTTTGTAGCTTATTTTACAGTCTTCCTTTTCTTCTTAAGCATTTCAATTACCGCCGGAGGCACAAAATCCTTTACATCGGCATCGAAGTCGGAAATTCCCTTAATAAGCGATGAATTGAGATATGAATATTCGTTCTTGGGCATCAGAAATACAGTCTCAATATTTTCATCCAGCTTCCTGTTCATAAGGGCCATCTGAAGTTCGTACTCAAAATCAGCGAATGCCCTGACGCCTCTTACTAAAATTTTTACTTTATGTTTCCTTGCATACCCAACTGTAAGTTCAGCGTTGGAATCAACCGTCACATTATTCAGATGTTTTATGGACTGTTCTATCATGTATATTCTTTCCTTTACATCGAAAAGCGGTTTCTTGGAAGTATTTTCTCCGACAAGGACGATCAGTTTGTGGAAAAGCCTTGAAGCTCTCTCGATCAGATCAAGATGTCCGTTCGTAAGAGGGTCGAAAGTTCCCGGATATATAGCTGTTTTCATAGTGATGCCTCAAATTATTTAAATAATCCTGAATTATAAGAAAAAATATGCGGTTATAAAACACTTTTGTTCGGATTTTATTTAAAAAGAAAAAAATTGACTAAAAGGGAAATGATTTTTATTTTTCACGCGGATTTTAAATTGTATGATAATAAACGCGAGGGTTTATTGATGAAATATACATTCAAGGGCGGATATCACCCGCCTGACGGCAAAAGCTTTTCGGAAAAGAAGCCTATTGAGAAGATGCCTGCTCCAAAGATCGCGGCGATTCATTTGCATCAGCATATAGGCGCTCCTTCAAAAGCGATCGTTGCTGTAGGCGACGATGTGAAAATCGGGCAGCCGCTTTCGGAGGCAGGGGGATTCGTCTCGGTACCGGTTCACGCTTCTGTTTCGGGCAAGGTGAAAGCTATTGCGAAGATCACCGATGCGGCTGGGAACAAATCGGATGCTGTAGTTATCGAATCGGACGGGAATGACGAGATGTTCGAAGGTGTCGGCGTAAAGGTTGACTATTCGGGGTTTTCTGCCGACGAGATCAAGAAAAAGATATCTGCCGCAGGTATTGCGGGAATGGGGGGAGCAAGATTCCCGACCCATGTCAAACTGTCTCCTCCGGCGGAAAAAAAGATAGACTACATTATCTTAAACGGCGTGGAGTGCGAGCCGTACCTGACCGCCGATGATAGACTGATGCAGGAGAGTCCCGAAACGATAGTTGAGGGAATGAAGCTGATGATGAAGGTCGTCAACGCACCGAACGGGATCATCGGGATAGAGAAGAACAAGCCGGATTCTATCAGGATAATGAAGGAAAAGACGGCATCGGAACAGAACATAAAAGTGATCGAACTTGAAGTGAAATACCCTCAGGGCGGCGAGAAACAGCTGATTGCGGCTGCGATCGGGAAAGAAGTTCCTTCGGGCGGTCTTCCGATGGATGTCGGTGTGGTCGTTTCCAATGTCGGAACTGCCAATGCTGTTTATGAGGCCGTAGCTCTCAACAAGCCGTTCTACGAAAGGGTCGTTTCCGTGACGGGAGAATCTATAACGGATCCGAAAAATGTTCTTGCAAGGATAGGAACTCCGACATCGGAACTGATAGAATATGCGGGCGGCGTGAAAGAGAATGTTTACAAGATCATAAACGGCGGGCCTATGATGGGTGCCGCGATGTATGCTTTAGACGCTCCGGTTCACAAGGGAACTTCGGGTATCCTCTGTCTGTCGAAAGAGAATGCGTCTGTCTATGAAGAACAGCCTTGTATCTCATGCGGTAAATGCGTCAGTGTTTGTCCTATAAGACTGCTTCCTACAGATATTCAGCTTAATGTTCAGTACGGTAAATATGAAGAAGCCGAGAAACTGGGAATTAT
>JAFGUL010000013.1 GCA_016938535.1 Candidatus Delongbacteria bacterium | reverse complement strand
TCTTCTGTCGGAGAGTGGGTTGTGGTTATGGACTGCGATCTTCAGGATCAGCCGGAAGAGATAGAAAAGCTCTATAAAAAGGCAAAAAAAGGTTTTGATATTGTATATGCGCGCAGGGCAAAGAGGAAGGACGGTTTTTTTAAAAAGCTGTCTTCAAGGCTGTTCTATAAAGTATTGAGCTATCTGACAGAGATCGAGCAGGATGAGACTATCGGGAATTTCGGTATCTATTCAAGACAGGCTGTTGAAGCTGTAGTAAAGCTGAAAGAAACAATGCGTTATTTTCCTGTCAAGATCAGGTGGGTCGGTTTCAATTCGACGGCGGTTTCAGTTAAACACAGCGCGAACAAAGACAGGCGGTCATCATATAATTTCAGAAGGTTGTTCAGCCTTGCACTGGATGTCATGCTCGCAACTTCGAACAAACCTCTTAAGCTGGTAGTGAAACTCGGCATGATCATCTCTGCAGGTTCTTTTCTTTTTGCAGTTTATCTTCTGATCAGAGCTCTCTCGGGAGATTTTCTCGTTCATGGATGGCCCAGCATGATAGTCTCGATATGGTTTCTGTCAGGAATGATAATTTTAATTCTCGGAATAGTCGGCCTTTATGTCGGGAAGACTTTCGAGGAAACTAAAAATAAACCACTATACATCATAAAGGAAACAACGGATACAGATGGAAAAGAAAATTAAGATCACCGAAGAACAGGAAAAACTGTTACGAAAAATAGCTTATGCGATAGCTTCGAAGGGAATGACCGCGCCCACGATATTTTTTCTGGAATCCGTGCAGCCTTTAAATTATATTGCGAGCCAGTTCATGGCCTATGTCGAGCCTTTTCTGACTTTCGTTATCCCCCGTGATGCCTATAATGATGTTCAGCAGGTTCTCGAGCAGAGGAAGGGTATTGATTATTTTTTGAATATTATGGAAGATGAGGAGTTTAAAAGACAGGAGCACGACAAAAAGGTCAGAGAGGACATCAAGAACATGAAGAAGATGGAAAAGATCGCCAAGCAGGAAAGAAAAGCTCTTGAAGAAAGGGCTAAAAAGCAGAAGAAAGACAAAAATTAAATAAATATGTAAGGAATCACTATGCTGGACATTAAATACATCAGGGAAAATCCCGACAAGGTTAAAGCGGGACTTAAAAGCAAGAAAGTTAACATTGATATAGATCTGCTGCTTGATCTCGACAAAAAGAGAAGGGAAATTCTCGGACAGGCAGAATCTTTAAAGGCAGAAAGGAACACGGTTACCAAGCTTATATCCGCTATGAGAGGTAAAGGTGATGAGGCTGAGAAAGCGAAAGAGAACAGCAGGATTATCGGTGAAAAAATATCAAAGCTTGATTATGACCTGAGATATACCGAAAAAGAGATAAAAGATATAATGCTGACGATGCCGAATCTTCCTCACGAATCCGTCCCGGTCGGTATTAGTGCCGAGGATAATATTGAGGTCAGGGTGGTTGGTGAAAAGAAAGATTTCGGGTTTAAGCCCAAAGATCATCTAGAGCTGACAGAAAAGCTCGGAATAATGGATTTTAAGCGGGCGAGCAGAATGAGCGGTTCGGGCTTTCCGTTATATATAGGCAAAGGAGCCACTCTCGAAAGGGCTCTTATCAATTACATGCTCGATTATCATATCAAGGACGGATATAAGGAGATAATTCCTCCGATAATGGCGCTTCCTTCGGCTATGGAAGGGACTTCGCAGCTTCCGAAACTTCAGGACGACATGTATTATTGCGAGAAGGACGATCTGTACCTGATCCCGACGGGCGAGGTTACGATCACCAACATTCACAGGGAAGAGATCATGAACGCGGACAAGCTTCCGGTGTATTATGTGGGATATACTCCGTGTTTCAGGCGCGAGGCAGGCAGTTACGGAAAGGAGACGAAGGGTCTTTTGAGGGTTCATCAGTTCAATAAGGTCGAGATGGTGAAGTTCGTGAAGCCTGAGACTTCTTATGATGAGCTTGAGGATCTTGTAAAGAGGGTCGAAGGAATACTTTCCGAGCTTAAGATCCCGTACAGGGTGCTTGAACTTTGCACGGGCGATCTGAGCTTCGGTGCCGCGAAATGTTATGACATTGAGACCTGGTCTGCTGCCGAAAATAAATATCTCGAGGCGTCATCATGTTCGAACTTCGTTGATTTTCAGGCCAGGAGGATGGACTTGAAGTACAGGCCTGAACCGGGAGCGAAACCGGAGTTCATTCACACGCTGAACGGGAGCGGGCTTGCGACTTCGAGGCTGATGGTGTCGATACTTGAGCACTATCAGAACGAGGACGGTTCGATCACGGTACCCGAGGTTTTGAGGAAATATACCGGGTTTGATGTTATAGATTAGGGGTTCTTTCCTGCTTTTTGAGATCCGCAAAATTCAAACATCATTGTTCTCCGCTGCTATGCGATAATCTCCAAATTATCTGACACTTCCATGAACAAGTTTGCGGTTCGAGAAATTCAGGAAAGATTTATATAAAATTAACCTGATTTTTCTGTTGCGTAATAATAATCCTGCAATTATATTTCTATTGAGTAAAAATTATCATCCTATTGAGTAAATTTGCTCATAGCATTGAGTAAAATGTTAATTGCGGCCATCAATCGGAGTGATTTATGGAAAGTAAAATACAAATAATTACAAAAAGACTGAATGAAAAAAGAAGGTTTATTCAGGTAATATCCGGTCCGAGACAAGTCGGTAAAACCACAACTGTACTCGAATATCTGAAAAGATCAGGCAAGAGCAGTCTGTACATTACTGCAGACGATGTTAATCCCGAAAACAGCGTATGGATAAGCCAGCAGTGGGAGATCGTCAGGCTAAGAATGAAGGTGGAAAAAGCCGGGGAATATCTTCTGGTGATAGACGAAATTCAAAAGATCAGGAACTGGAGTGAAACAGTTAAGCTTGAGTGGGATAAGGACAGCAGAGAAAAGACAAATATCAAACTTGTGCTTCTCGGATCATCACAGCTGCTTCTTCAGAAAGGTCTTACAGAATCATTGACCGGCAGATTTGAACTGATAAAAATGGTTCACTGGTCTTATGCGGAAATGAAAAAGGAGTTTGGTCTAACGCCTGAACAGTATGTCTGGTTCGGAGCTTATCCGGGCGCAGCAGAGCTGATCCATGACGAAACGAGGTTTAAGCATTATGTCAAAAATTCCATTATCGAGACAACTATATCAAAAGACATTCTCCATATAACGAGGGTGGACAAGCCTGCTCTTTTAAAAAGCGTATGTGAACTGGGATTGCTTTATTCATGTCAGATTTTGTCTTTCAATAAGTTTCTCGGGCAGCTCCACGATGCGGGCAACACAACTACGGTTTCGCATTATCTCGAACTGCTCGACAACAGCGGTATCGTAGGCGGAATATCAAAATTCATGGTTCAGGATGTCAGGGTTAGAGCTTCGAGTCCGAAATTGATCACGCATAATACTGCTCTTATAAACGCGATGATGCCTGAAACATATGCGGAGATTATCGAAAAACCTGAAAAATGGGGCAGGATGGTCGAATCATGCGTAGGTTCCTATTTGCTCAACAGGTCAAAGCTTGAAGAATATAAATTGTTTTACTGGCGCGATAATAATTTTGAGGTTGATTTTGTTTTAAAGAAGGGGGATGCAATTGTTGCTCTTGAGATCAAAAGCGGGAGCAGGCAGAAAACCGAAGGCATGAAAAAATTTATGCAGATATACGGCGGTGCTAAAAGCTATATCGTCGGCGGTCAGGGACTATCGTGGCAGGAATTTCTAATGATCAATCCGGGCGATCTGTTCTAAGGGATTCCTCTTACTTTCTTTTGAGAGCCCAAAATGAAAGTAAGCAAAAAAAGTTATCTAAGGCAGGAAAGATATAATCTCTTTCTCAAGAATAGGCAGATCTTTAATGACAATTGCCCAAATAATTTCTTCTGAGACTGAATCGTAACCGTGAATTATTCTGTTTCTGGTATCCACGATCTTTTGAGCTTTGCTTATAGGAAAATCGGGTTGGACTTTAAGGATTCGGTTCATTGCTTCGCCGATAATCTCAATATTTCTTTCAATCGCCCTTTTGGTTTTGACATCATTTTGAAATTCGAAGAAATTTTTCTTCTCAGGAAGAAATGATTTGATTTCAATTATAGCCTGTTTAATGTCTGATAGCCATGTTTTAATTTCTTCAATTTGCATAGATGGCCACTTTGCTCTGTTCAATCTGATTGATCAGGTAAGGATTTTTTATAGCTTTTTTCTCGAGTAGGTCTATGTGTCGTTTCAGCAAAGATTTAAGCTCGTATTTCAGGTTAAAATAATGATCGGCATACTCAATAGGGTCGGTATCAAGAAGTTCCACTATAAAATCTATGTCACTCTGATCGGTAAAATCACCTTTAGCGAATGAACCGAAAAGGTACAAAGTTTTTACTCTGTTAATTTCGCAGAGTGCTCTGATCTTTTCAATATATTTATTTATTTCATTCATAGGGTTAATTTAATAATTAAAAAGACTAAAGTCAAATATTCGTGGCAGGAATTCTTGACTTTCAGCCCGGTCGATCTGTTCTAGCCCTTTCCTGAATTCTTCGATCCTCAAACTTACTCATGGAAGTGCATGAAGATCTGGAGATTATCGCATAGCAGCGGAGAACAAAGAGGTTTGAAGTTTGAGGATCTCAAAAAGCAGGAAAGGCAAAGTCAAATATCAAGATCGACGACGACCGGGCAGTGATCTGACCCGTAAACATCGTTCATTATATAAGAATCCTTCACCTTCGGAAAGAATTCCTTATTCACGAAGTGATAGTCGATCCGCCAGCCCGCATTGTTCTTCCTCGCATTGAACCTGTAGCTCCACCATGAATACTGTACTTTATCGGGATAGAGCTCCCTGAAAGTGTCAATATAACCCGTTGCGACGAGCTTATCCAGCCAGTCCCGCTCAATACGCAGAAAGCCCGAATATTTTTCGTTGGCCTTAGCGTTCTTCAGATCTATCTCGTTGTGCGCGGTGTTGTAATCGCCTGAGATGAGCAGGTTGAGGCCTTTTTTGCGCAGGCTTTCAAAGTGTTCGAGCGCAGCATCGTAAAATCTGAGCTTGTAATCGAGCCGCTCCTCACCCATCTGCCCGTTCGGAAAGTAAATGTTGAACATTACGGTATTTCCGTATCTTACAGCGACGATCCTGCCTTCCCTGTCGAATTCCTCTATCCCGAACCCGTAATAAACCTCATCAGGCTCTATTTTTGAGTAAACGCCCGTGCCGCTGTAGCCTTTCTTCTCTGCGCAGGAAAAATAAGAGTGATAGCCTTCGATATTTCTCAATTCACCCGTCAATGTCTCGGCCTGGATCTTAGTCTCCTGAATAAAAAGAACATCCGGTTTTTCAAATTCGATCCAGTCGAAAAAGCTTTTTTTAGCCACCGCCCTCAGCCCGTTCACATTCCACGAATATACTTTCATTCAGACCCCTTATTATCAATTAAGTGTAAAATAACGCAAAACAGAGTCAATTTATCAAGCAAAAAAACAGTTGACTTGAATAAATGTTTTGTATATTATTAGGATTAACCAAAAGCCAGGGAGGGCTATTATGACGGGAGCTTATCTTTTGATCAACACCGCTGCAGGGAAAGATGTATCCGCGCTAAAAGCACTAAAAAAAGTCAAAGGCGTTTCACAGGCGCATCTCTGCACGGGTCTTCATGACATCATCTGCTACATCGAGGAAAAGGATCTTAAGACGATGGGAAAGATCCTCATCGAGAAGGTAAGGGGAATTGACGGGATCACCAAAACCGTCACCTGCATAGCCGTAGCTTAAGCTTCTTTTTTGCCTATACTCACGAGGATAATCCCTGAAAGTATCAGGATTATTCCCGCCGCCGTCTGAAGACCGAAATACTCGGAAAGTATTGCTACTGCGAGAATTACGGTAAACACAGGTTCGAGAAGATATGCGAGAGCCGCAACTGTCGGACCGATCCTTTTCTGAACAACGAACTGGAGCGAGAAGGGAACGAAAGTCGCGAAAACAGCGAGAAAGGTCAGGTACAAAAACATCCTAAGATCATAAACAGCGGCGATATTCGGGTAAACTCCGAAAAAGGTTGATTCGACGCCCATATACGCAAGGCCGATAATTCCGCTCACTATGAACTGTACGAAAAGAAGGGAGTAAATGTTCTCTTTTCTCGTGTAATGGCTTATGAAAAATATCTGAAAAGCAAAAGTAAGTCCGCACGCAAGGGTGTAAATGTCACCTTTATTGAATGAAAGAGCCGAAAAATCATTTACCGAGAGAAGCGTCACACCGGCAAAAGCTATTGTAACGCTTGAATAAACTTTAGCAGTGATCTTCTTCTTCCACAGCACAAGCTCAATAAAGGGCAGGAAAAGGATGTATGTAGCTGTGAGGAAACCCGAATTCGAAGCAGTTGTGTATTGAAGTCCGATCACCTGAAAAAGCATAGCAGCACCGTTCGCGAGACCGATAATAGCACCATTTTTGATAACTCTTTTATCCAGCCTGATGTGTTTTTTGAATATCAGTCCGAAAATAATACCTGCGATCAGGAATCTTGTTGATATAAGAAATGACGGCGAAAAAGTCTCGAGCAGGATCTTGCCGAAGATAAATGTCGATGCCCAGAGCAGGTTTATGAGTATAAGTATGAACGGCATTTCCTCTCCCGGTTATTTACAATCGAACAAGGCCGACAAATTTATGCTATTTCGACATTTAAATCAAGGATAATATTCGTTGTGAACAAAAAAAATACAGACAGAAAACCCGAATTGTGAATATCTTCAGGCACTCGCGACAGGAATTGTTTTGTCCCGAAATATTATTTAAAATTCATTTGTCTCGAACGGATATAAAATTTATCTTTATGTCCCCGAAAATAAAAGCGTAACAAGGAGAGAAAATGTCTGACGACATGAAGAAAATACCGCCCCATGACCTTGAAGTAGAAAAAGCTCTTCTGTGCTGTATAATGATGGACGAGGACTGGGGGGAGAAACTCACCGAAATCGATCTTAAGGAAGAATATTTTTATTCAAGGCAGCACCAGTATATATATGAAGCCGTAATTAACATAGTTTCCGACGGAAATAAAGTTGATCTTCTGACTTTGAAGGATCATCTGTATAGATCGGGGAAACTCACGGAGGCCGGCGGAGCCGCTTATCTGAGTGAAGTCCTCGACGCCGTTCCCACAAGTGCGAATATCAGGCACTATGCGAAAATTATTGAAGACAAATACCTTCTCAGATCTTTGATCTATATCAGTACGGATGCTGTTACGGCCGCCTTCAGAGAGGAACAGGAAGCGTTCAAACTTCTGGACAAGCTGAACGGTGATATATTTTCGCTTGCGGAGAACAAAAAGAGAAATATTCCGCAGCTTATAGACAAGATCGTTCTTGAAACTTTCGGCCAGATAGAAGAATGGGCAAAAAAGAAGGGTGATCTCTCCGGTGTGACATCCGGTTACGGCGTTCTTGACGAATATACTGCGGGATGGCAGAAAGGAAATCTGATAGTTCTTGCAGCAAGGCCCAGTATGGGTAAAACCCAGCTCGCGCTCAATTTTGCGGTCAATGCCGCAAAATCCGAAGAAAAAACACCGGTTGCCGTTTTCAGCCTTGAGATGGGCAGAAAAGAGCTTGCAATGAGACTTCTCTCAATGGTTTCCAATGTCAGCTTAAGGAAGCTGAGAACAGGCAATCTTGCCGAAAACGAATGGACATCCCTCGGTATAGGGATGGGCGAACTCGCCGAGCTGCCGATATATATTGATGATTCATCCTCACTGAATGTGCTTGAGCTCAGAACGAAGGCGAGGAGGCTGAAAAAGGACAAGAATATCGGTTTTATCGTAGTTGACTATATTGGTCTGATGGAAACTGAATCCAATGTTGAAAGACACGAGGGTATTTCAAGAATATCAAGATCGCTCAAGGGACTTTCGAAAGAGCTCGACATTCCGATCCTGGTTCTGTCACAGCTGAACAGGGAAGTTGACAAAAGGCAGGACAAGAAACCCATACTTTCAGACCTGAGAGAGTCGGGAGCTATTGAGCAGGATGCCGATCTTGTGCTTTTCATTTTAAGGCCGGAATTCTACGGTATCAAGGATGATCAGGGCAGGGATCAGGAAGGACTCGCAGAGATAATTATCGGCAAACAGAGGAGCGGTCCGACAGGATCAGTTTATCTTCATTTTGACAAACAGTATCTCAAGTTCGAGGATAATATTGACAGATTTGCGGGTAACAGGGACGATATTTAAGCCTGAAATTCAATATTTTCTTGACTTATGGGTTCTTATTCCACAAATTTCTCTGACAGATACGGGAATTAATCAGGAAAAATACTATGACATTCAAGCATAAATTTAAAAAATTCCAGAGGTTTATAACTCACGATCTCTGGTTCGTTGAGATAGAAGAAAGCGTTTCGGGTTTTAAAAAATTTCTTCTCAAAGAGCTTCAGATGATGATTCTTGTAATAAAATCAACACAAAAGCACTTTCTATTCAGCCGTGCTTCAGCGCTTGCATTTACTACTCTGCTCTCTCTAATTCCTGTCCTTGCTATCTTGTTTATGTTCTTTAAGGCTTTCGGCGGTGAAATGGTCGAAACCAAGATCAAGCCGCTGATCTATGAATATCTTACAGCAGGTATTGGAGACAATATTACAGAATACATTGATTCCTTTCTTTCTTCAGCTACGGTTGATACTCTGGGAAGCATAGGTTTTATTTTTCTTCTTGCCGCGGTTTACTCAATACTTTCGTCTATCGAAACTTCATTTAATGCGATCTGGCAGATCAATAAGAACCGTTCTCCTGTCGAAATGCTGAAAACCTACCTTACGATCATTTTTATCACACCGATACTGCTTATAGTCTCGATCTGGCTGACTACCAGGATGCAGTTTCTTATGAACATCGGCGACAGTTTCTGGGGAGGGTTTTCAACTTTCATGCTTTATTATTTTACACCGTTCGTGCTTGTTTTTCTTTTATTTTTCGCTCTAGTCGTCATCATACCCAACACGGCTGTCAAGTACTCTAATGCATTTGTGGGTGCTTTCTTCGGAGCGCTGGCTTTCACGATCTTCAAAGAGCTTTTCATCCATTACACAAAGCTGGCTGTAAGCTATAACAAGATCTACGGTTCTATCGCAGTTCTGCCTTTCTTTATGTTCTGGATATACTGTTCATGGATAGTCGTTCTTTTAAGTGTCGAAGTAACTTATGTAAGGCAGAATGTCCACAATCTCAAACACCTTGAACAGAATATACTTACCAACAGAATAGATAAGATAAGAATAGCGTTCATGATAGTTATAAGGATAGTGAAGAATTTTATACTCGGAAAAGAACAGTCCTCCCAGCTGGAGATAAGTGAAGAGCTCGATATTCCGATAAGAGATATTGCGGACACTCTTTCAAAATTAGAATCGGGTGGGATCATTGTCGAGATCGCTAAAAAACCCGACTCATACACTCTCAACATCCCATTGAAAAAACTGACCGTCGGCAAGGTGACTGACTGCGTGGACAAGATGT
>JAFGUL010000087.1 GCA_016938535.1 Candidatus Delongbacteria bacterium | reverse complement strand
TTCAGATCAATTATCTGCGGCTGGAGCACCTGCTTGCGGCTGAAGGCGAGAAGCTGTCTTGTAAGCTCGGCAGCACGCTGCCCGCTTCTTTTGATCTCGATTATGTCCTCGGTCATCGGATCGTCTTTTTTCGTTCTGGCCAGCATAAGGTCGCAGTTACATAGGATCACCATCAGCAGATTGTTGAAATCATGAGCAATCCCCCCCGCAAGAAGTCCTATAGCCTCCATCTTCTGACTCTGCCTCAGCTGCTCCTCAAGCTCCTTCTGCTCGGTTATATCGGACACCATGCCCATTGTTCTGATAATTTTTCCCGAAGAATTTTTTTCCTGCTCAGCTTTCTGTCTCACAGTTCTTTGTGCACCGTCCTTTCTCTTAATGCGGTGCACAAATTCAAATCCTGTTTTATTATGGTATGCTATCTTGTAAGCTCTGTCGAAATCATTCCTGTCCTCTTCATGTATAAAACTCATGAGCTTGTCATAAGACAGCCTTATCTCTCCCGGTTCGAAACCGAAGATCCTGTAAACCTCGTCCGACCAGATCATCTTCTGATCCCTGTGGTCATGGTACCAGCTGCCTACATGAGCTATTTCCTGGGTCTTTTTTAACAGGTCGGCACTTTCTCTGAATTTATCTTCGGCTTCTTTTCTTTTTGTAATATCGTGTCCGATGCAGAGAAGACCGCTAATTTCGTAATTCTTATTTTTATGAACAGAATAGTGCCACTCTATGTAATGTACCGAGCCGTTCTTCATTTTTACGGGTTGAACAAATTCCTGCGTCATCTTCCCTTCAAGTGCATCTGAAAGCACAGAGATCATCTGATTTCTTAAAGCTCCGGCAGTAAAAAGGTCAAGCCAGTTTTTATGCCTAATCTCGGATGAAGTGTAACCTGAAAGATCTTCAAAGTATCTGTTTATAAGTTTTATATTGAAATCCTTATCGAGAACTATAACAACCGCATGAGCATTTTCTATCAGATTTTCCGCGAAGGCTTTCTGCTCATAAAGATCATCCATTACTTTCTTTCTTTCGATCGAGTACCTCAATGATCTTATCAGTGCGTCCTTTTCAAATTTACCCTTGATAAGATAGTCCTGGGCACCATGTTTAAAAAGCTGCCTTATAAGTCTGATATCATCACTCGCTGTAAGAACAATTACCGGAATTCCCGGATTCTCGTTCATGATCATCACAGGGGCATCAGTTCCCACGCATCCGGGCAGTCCCAGATCAACGATAGCTATATCGTAATCTTTAAATTCAAAGGCTTCAAGACCTTCTTCCAAAGTAAAATAATGATCAATGTCCATATAAGCCGACGAAAGCATCTCTTTTATAAGAATCGCATCACCTTCGTTGTCCTCTATTATCGCGATCCTGAGTACTTTATTCTCCATAACATTCCCGTTTTTTGTTTTTCATAAAATCATCAATTTCTCTGAAAATCTCGAAAAATTCCGAAAGATCTATCGGTTTTGTGATATAGTTGTCCGCTTTATGCCGGTAACATTCTCTGATGTCGGAATCACTGTTGGAAGTAGAGAACACTATTACCGGGATCTTTTCTGTAGCCGGATCTTTTTTTAATATCTGAAGCAGTTCAAGCCCGTTCATTCCCGGCAGATTGAGATCCAAAAGTATAAGGTCCGGTTTTACGCTCCTGTCATCGTAAAGATACTCAAGTGCTTCATCTCCATTGTAAACATGAAGAAGTTTTGTTTCTGACTTTATCTGAAGCAAAGCTTCTCTGGCCAGAACCGCATCTCCTTCATTGTCCTCGACCAGCATGATCTGATAATTCTTTCTGTTACTGCTCATTATTTTTTCCCCCTTTAACTGTAAGCATGAACTCAGTTCCTCTGTTTTTTTCTGATTCGACACTTATTGTGCCGCCATGCCTTTCTACTATCTTCTTAACTATAGACAAACCTATACCGGTTCCCTCATACTTTGACTGAGAATGCAGCCTGTGAAATATTATAAAAATATTGTCTTTATGTCTCGGGTCAAACCCTATACCGTTATCTTTTACTCTGATCCTTACATTACCTTTCTCCATTACCGTACCTGAAATCTCTATGACGGGTTTTTCTCCGGGTTTCCGGAATTTTATCGCGTTACCTATAAGATTCTGAAAAACTGAAATAAGCTGAAATCTGTCCCCGTGAACGACAGGAAGCGATGAGAACATTATTTCTGCACCGCTTTCTTTAACAGATCCTGCAAGATTTTTCAAAGCTCCTTCCACAATGTCATTCAAGGCCACATTCTCAAAAGTTCCTCCCTGCGTGGTTACTCTTGAATAGGCAAGCAGCCCCTGTATCATTGTCTGCATGTTCTTTGCACCGTCAACTGCGAAATCAATATATTTATTGGCCTCTTCGTTGAGACTCCCGCCGTGCTTTCTTTTCAAAAGATCGGTAAATCCTGAAACCATTCTCAGAGGTTCCTGAAGATCATGCGACACTATATATGCAAACTGCTCAAGGTCTTTGTTCGATCTTTTAAGTTCTCCCTGCTGTTCATGTAAGATAGTTTCATATCTTTTAACATCCGTTATATCAACTATTGCTCCTATAAGACCTGTTATATTACCGAAGTAGTCGGTAAGAGCGGCTTTATGAAATATAATGTTTCTCACTTCTCCGTCCGGTTTCATATATTTCCATTCATAAACCTGTTTGCCTCCGTTGACAAAAAGCTCAAGATCTCTTTCGCTGTAAACCTGAGCAATATCCCCGGGAGCAAGATCATAAACAGTTTTCCCTATAATCTCCACTTCAGTTTTCCCAATAAACTTTTCGAATGCCCGGTTGCATCCTAAATACTTTCCCTCTATACTTTTATAAAATATCGGAAGGGGAACATTGTTCAATAGAGCTTTGAATAATTCTTCACTTTCTTTAAGCTTTATCTGAGCATTTTTAAATTCTGTTATATCCCTAAAAACCCCGTAGCTTGAAACAAACCTGCCTCTGTCATCATAATTAGGGCTGACGGTAACTTCTATTACTTTCGTATTCCCTCTCGCTGTCACAATATTAAGCTCGTATCTGTCTGTCAAACCCTGTCTTCTCTTAGCAGTCTGACTATTTATCTTTTCTATTTCAACCGGACTTAAAAAAGCAAGCAGGTTTTTACCGATAAGCTCTCCTTCTTCAACTTCGAGAATATTTTCAGCTGCCCTGTTGGCAAAAATAAATACCTCGTCCTCGTCCACTATAGATATTCCTTCACCGATACTCTGCACCAGTCGTGTCTGAGATCTTTCGTTTTCCTTAAGTTTTTTTCTAAGAATAAGAAGCCAGACCAAAGCTCCTATAAGAAGAAAATCTACTGCGTAATATATTACCTGAGTCATGCCTGACATTTAATTTTCTCCTTTCATCACAGGCAGACTGAACTTGAAAGCTGCACCTTTGCCTTTACCTTCAGATTCGACCCATATTTTTCCGCCCTGCCTGTCAATTATTCTTCTGCACAGAGCCAGTCCTATCCCGTCACCGGGTTTCTTTGCTGCCGATGCCAGCCTTCTGAATATAACAAATACTTTATCGAAATCTCTTCCGTCAATTCCGATCCCATTGTCTTTGACATAAATTATCCACTCGTTCTTTGATATGTGTTTTTCTGAACCGATTTCGACAATACATTTTTCGTTCTCTTTTCTGAATTTGATCGCATTACCTATAAGATTCTGGAAAATGTGCGCTATCTGATCAGGTTCAACTTTCACTTCCGGTAATTCCTTAACAATTATCTCAGTTCCTGTCTCCTGTATAGTAAGATTCAGATTATAAAGCGCATCTTTTAAAGGTATCGCCAGGTTTATCATTGATCTCGGTTTTGTCCTTGAAGTTATCCTTGAATACTCAAGAAGTCCTCTGACAAGGTTCTGCATTTTTTTAGCGCTGCTTATTATAAAACTGATGTATTCCTTTGCTTCCTCATTTAATCTTTCGGAGTGTTTCATTTCAAGAAGCTGAGCAAAACTCGATATTATCCTTAAAGGTTCCTGAAGGTCATGGGATGCAATGTAGGCGAACTGCTCGAGCTCTTTATTTGATGCTTCGAGTGATTCCTTTTCTTTTAAAAGTTCCTTTACAAGCTGTTTTTTGTCTGTGATGTCCTGCGAGAGCTTCAGGAAATTAGTTATCTTCTTATTCTCATCAAAGACTGGTCCCACAGTCGCACCTTCCCAGTAAAGTTCGCCGCTCTTTTTTTTGTTCCTGAATTCACCTTTCCAGACCTTTCCCGATGTAATAGTTTGCCAGAGATCTGCGTATTCGCCGTCAGTCATTTCTCCTGATTTAAGAACACTCGGATTTCTTTTCAGAATTTCTTCGAGAGTATAACCTGTGACCTCTGTAAATCTCGGATTCACATATTCTACAATTCCCTGAGTATCTGTCAGAAGAATTATTGAAGGACTCTGATTTACTGCCGCTGTAAGTTTTAGTAGTTCGGCATGATCATATTTCGCTTTTTTTCTGTTCTTAAACTCTTTCAGTTCTCTTTCGATCGTAAGTGTCAGTTTTTTTAGCTTGTCTTTCATAATAAAATCATTACCGCCGTTACGCATAAGCTCTACTGCTTTTTCTTCTCCGATCGTGGCTGAAACCAGTATGAAAGGTATATCATCGCTTTTTTCTCTTAACATCTTAAGTGATTCAGTTCCGTCAATGTCAGGCAGGTTGAAATCGGAAAGGACAATATCCGGTTCATGTTCATTCAATGCTTTTATGAACTCTTCCCTATTCTTAGATACTATGATCTCTTTTTCCGATTTAAGCTTTTTAAGTTCATACAGAACAAGATCAAGATCGCTTTCATTATCCTCAAGAATCAATATCTTAAGTTTTTCCATAATAATTACCTTTTATTTTTGAACCGTTTTATTTAAAACCAGCCAGTAATATCCGATTTCCTTTATCGAATTACTGAATTTCTGAAAATCTATCGGTTTCACGATATAGCTGTTAACTCCGAGTTCGTAAGCACTGAC
>JAFGUL010000086.1 GCA_016938535.1 Candidatus Delongbacteria bacterium | reverse complement strand
ATCTCTGGAAAGATAAGCCGCTGCTGCATAAAGCTCCTCTCCGATCAAGGTGTAGTCGCAGGATGTAATGAAGAAAGGAAGCTGTGTGGCCTCAGTTGTACCTGCAACCTGAATTGCTCCGGCGGCAAAACCCGCTTCAGATATAAGCAGAGACTCGGCTGCGTAATAACCGAAATGTAAGGCTGTAGCGGGCTTTTTCCTGGCGATCAGACCGGCAAGTCCCGCAGCGAAAGCGAACTGGTCAGCTACCATAAAAAAGCAGTTGTCCTTTTTATGGTCTTCGGGGTATCCTGCGTCAAGAAATCCGGAAGCTATCATTTCCTCTGCGACCTGAAGCACCATAGGGTCATACGCAGGGTAAATTATTTCCGCCTTGAATTCAGCTACTTTTTTGGCAACGCTTCTTAAAATAAGCATACTCGCAATAGTCTGTGTGTTTATAAAACCTCCAAGACCCGAGTCGAAAATGATAGGCTTGCCCATCTCGGTCGCTCTTCCGACAGCATCGTCTATTGCGTCAAGACCGGGTATTCTCCTAATATATATAGAATCTTTTTTCTTCTTTACAGTTGTAAAAACATAAAAGAACAGAATGAAGAAGAAAAATGTTGATATCAGGATGTTCGTCCTGTAAGTTCTGTATCCTTTTTCAACTTCGAATCTGAAGTAATTCTTGAATTTTGTGACAAGGTCATTATAGAACTTAGCTTTGAGTATATTCTCGAAATAAACCTTGATTTCGGGGTCGTTCGTTCTGAGTTTCTGCACGAGATCGAAATTGACATCATAAGCTCCCGGTGCAGTCAGAAAACCTCCGACTATTGCAGTGATCCTTGAAACTTCGATCGAATTGACTTTGTCAATATTGACCTTTCTCGCCTCGACCCACTGATTGTAATACTTCTTCTGAAGCTCTTTCTCGCCGTCTTCTATCGATTTATTTTTCTGATCGTAAATCCTGTCAATGTCGTCCTGAATTTTCTTTTTAAACTCAGGTTCTTTCGTACTTACATAAGCAGCAAGATTTTCTGCAATTGCATCAAGCCCGTTTTTAATATTGTCTTCTATGTATAGAAAATACAGTCTTTTGTCTGTGAACCTTGTTATCTCACTGTATATAGCATCAAGCATCTCGTCGAAAGAGATACTGTACCTTCTGGTGTTTTTATAAGAATTCCTGATCGCGCTGATCTCTTTGGAAATTGAGGCCGTTCCGTCTTTAACCAAAGCTTCCTCTATCGCTTTAAGTTTGTCGAAATCCGGTTTATCAAGCCAGCCGAGAAGCGCAGGGTTCTTCTGCTCGCCTGCGAGTTCTTTGTCAACTCTTTCCAGATCGAGCCTGATAAGATTTTTTACAATATCGGGAGTTTCCGAACCGATTATCTTTTCGTAATTT
>JAFGUL010000085.1 GCA_016938535.1 Candidatus Delongbacteria bacterium | reverse complement strand
TGACAGACCGAAACCGACAGTTGAAGCATTGGAATTAATACCGCCTCTCAAACCGAACGAAAAATCCGTATAGCTGAATAAATACTCCTGTTTTCCGCAAGCCCTCACCTGAAAGAGATATTTTGTAGCTAAAACAGACAAAATTGTTGCGTTTTTGGGTGCCTCGACCTATTTTTCAGGCATGTTTGTACGAAGAAAACTGAATAAATCAGGATCAACCACAATCCAAATAATCTGCAAAGAGAATCGCAAGAACAAGATTTTGAAAACAATTGGAACGGGAAACAATCCTGCAGAAATCGAAGTGTTATATTTTAAGGCAAAACAGGAAATCTCCCGATTGTCACCAACACCTCTACTTCTGCCTTCTACCGATGACAGTGTAATCGAAGCATTTATGGAAACGCTATCGAATTCACAGGTCAGGGTTATCGGCCCTGAACTAGTTTTTGGTAAACTTTATGACTATGTCGGCTACGGATCGATCGAAGAAGAGATGCTGAGACACTTGACTATAACAAGGCTGGTTTATCCGGGAAGTAAGCTCAAAACCCTATATTATCTTCAAAGATACAGAAATGTCTATCTTTCAAGCGATGAGATATATCGCTTTCTTGACAAGCTCAGCAGCTCTTTGAAAGAACGAGTTGAGGAAATATCTTTTGAGCACACTAAGAGGTCATTAGGCGGCGATCTGAGCCTTGTGTTTTACGATATGACAACTTTATACTTTGAGGCTGAAGATGAGGATGATATACGCAGGAGAGGTTTCTCAAAAGACGGCAAGCATCAGAATCCGCAGATCTTTATAGGGCTTCTTGTAGGAAAGGACGGTTTTCCGATAGGGTACGATATTTTTGAAGGCAACACTTTTGAAGGTCATACACTTCTCCCGATGATCAGTAAGTTAAAGTCCAAATTCAACCTTTCACAGCCCGTGATTATAGCTGATGCAGGCTTACTATCAAAAAATAATATATCTGATTTGAAAAAGCTCGGTTACGAATTTATTCTTGGTGGCAGGATCAAAAACGAGTCGTCTAGTTTACGTGAAAAGATACTGTCCAAGAAATGGGAGAAAGACGGTACCATCCACAGCTTCGAAAAACAGGACGGGACAAGGCTAATTGTATCGTACTCGGATAGTCGAAGCTCAAATGATCTGAAGAATAGGAAAAGAGGTTTAGCTCGCCTGGAAAAAGCTGTAGCTACAGGAAAGCTCAATAAATCTAATATAAACAATCGAGGCTATAACCGGTATCTTACCATGCGTGGCAACATCGAAATCGAAATCAATTACGACAAGTTTGAAAACGATCGTAAGTGGGACGGGCTGAAAGGTTATATTACTAACTCAAGCCTTAGCCATGATCAAATTATA
>JAFGUL010000084.1 GCA_016938535.1 Candidatus Delongbacteria bacterium | reverse complement strand
CAGTGTCACAATGCCCTTTAATATTGACAAAGCCGCAGAGATAATATCAGCCATAAAAAATGATGAAAATATGAAGAAAGTAAAAATACTCGTAGGCGGTCGGGTATTCAATGACAATCCCGAACTGTGGAAAAACATCGGCGCTGACGGCTATGCTTCCGATCCTGTAAGGGCAAAAGAACTTGTTGAAAGATGGTACAAATAATGAATTCTTCTTTTGACGGCGAACTGCTTGCGGCTTTAAAAAAATACGCCGACAGTTCGAGTGATCTTATCTGGTTCATTACGGAAAAAGATCTTACGGTTACCGGAATGAGCGCAAGATTCGCGGAGCTTACCGGCCGTTCCGGAGACACGAACTTCAAACTCAATGAAATTCTGACCGGTCAGACCGACCATCTGATCGAAAAAGTAAACAGCGGAACGGACAGCCTGACTCTTGATCTTAAGGGCAGGAACGGAATTGATTTTTCTATCAAATGCACATTTGTTTCTACAGGATCAGGCTATATGATTTTCGGGGACAGATATCATGTTACCGGAGAAGAAATTCTGATGTCCATGACTAAACTCAACAACGAACTTTCCACAACTATGCGTGAACTCGACAGAAAGAACAAAGAACTCGAAGATGCTAAAAATAAGATCAAGGTCTTGAGCGGACTCTTGCCTGTATGCTCATACTGTAAAAAAATAAGAAATGAAGATGAATCCTGGTCGCAGCTCGAATCCTATATTGACAAACATTCGGAGGCTGAGTTCAGCCATACTATCTGCCCGACCTGCATGGACAAATATTTTCCTGAATAAACAGAAAAAGACGCACTGCGCCTTTTTCCGTAGAGAGTCGTATCGGATGTTTTACTATTCGCCACCTCTTTGATTTTTTTCGATTGTGTCTATCGGCGCATTTCCGCCATAGTGCTTCATTGCAGCCGAAGTTGTTGATGCAGTACCGATCATCAAAAGCGTCAGCACGACAAGTATTCTTTTTTTCATTAGAGCTCCTTTAAATTCTGAAGGGACACCGGATAAGTCAATAATCCGGACGGGGAGGAGGAGTGGGAGGAGTGGGGAGGAATTATCCGAAATATTTTTTAGTTTCGCCAAACCCATTAAACCAGTATCCCTTTCATATTCTTATTTATAGTTTTAATTTTGATCTTCTTTTTTAACAGTTTGCAATCGGGATCTTTTTTATCTTCTATCATATACAGATCGTTCTCTTCCGTGTTCTCTGTTTCTGTTTTTCCTGTTATTGTTATGAAGTCTTCGTTCATCTGCATTTCTTTCTCCTGTTTTGCATGCTGTTCTATTATATTGCCAAAACCGTGCCAAATAAATTCAGGCTTAAATCCGGCAAATTTCGACTTGACTTGATAATATTTTTATTATACATTTAACATTATTGTTAATCTACTGGAGTTAAAATGCTTAAAGTTTCCGTTCTGATGAATTCGGCAAAATATCCTGAAAGAGTTTCGGTTCTGAAAAGCATTCTTGAACCACAAAAAAATGCAACGACTACATTCTATGATTCTTCTTTCAGTATGGAAAGCGACCTCGTTCTTGCTCATGAAAGCGACATTGAACCTGTTGAGAATGCTTTTTATGTAGCTGTAAAGAAATATAAGGGGATTGTTGTCATATTTTCCGGAGGTATTTACGGGATCAGACATCTATCAGAAAAACTTTTCGAGTTCAATTATACGATACTGCTTGCTAATCTTCAGCAAATCATCAGGCACGCTGATGAATACAAAAAGCTGATACCCGACCAGTACATCACAGATGTGAGCGGAGAGCTTAAAAACAGGATCGACTCAGGTCTGTCTGACCATGAGAAACTAACACATGTACAGTTCACAAATATAATCTCACTGCTATCGGGTATTAAAAACAAAAACATACTCTTCGTAGATGATGATCTGAAATTCATCGAGCCGGCAATGACCGGAACTAATGTTACTTGCATCCCGGAATTTTCACTTACAAAGAAAATACTTAAAGAAAATTCATACGATATTGCACTAGTTGATTATGACCTGAAATCCGTTGAGGGGAACGGACTTGATATTGCGGCAGAGATAAGGAGAACTCAGGCCAACTGCGCTGTAATTCTTCTGACCGGAAGAGATGATTTCTATACTATACTAAACTCTTTTAAAGCAGGAATCACTCATTTTATATCAAAATCAAACTTCAATCTTAATTATTTTAAAAGAGTTATTGAATCTTCCGGACTTGATGATGCGCCTTTCATCCTTGGTAAAAGCAGATCCATGCTTAAAATGTACGATCTGTTATCGTTTTATTCCTCTATGAGCGATGACATTCTTATAACCGGAGAGAACGGTACAGGAAAGGAACTTGTGGCAAGATCGCTTTATTCCCTCGGTAATTACAAAGGAAGGATGATATCTATAAACTGTTCGGGAATACCTGAAACTCTTTTCGAGAGCGAGATGTTCGGCTATGAAGGCGGATCTTTCACCGGAGCTTTGAAAAACGGCAAGAAAAGTCCTTTTGAAGAGGCTGTGAACGGAATACTTTTCCTTGACGAGATCGGTGAACTGCCAATTGATCAGCAGGTTAAGCTCCTGAGAGTTGTTCAGGAGAGAACGGTGACTCATCTCGGTTCAAGCCGGCCGGTAAAGTTCAATACAAGACTGATATTCGCAACAAACCGTAATTTAAAAGATGAGATCAGTAACAATAATTTCCGTCAGGATTTTTATTACCGTATCTCAGGCGCGGAGATAGTTGTGCCGCCATTGAGAGAAAGAAGGGAGGACATAGAAATACTTGCAGCATATTTCATTCATAAATTCTTCAGCAGGAACCCTTCTTTTGATAACAGCGAACTCAAGATAGATAAGAATTCATTAAGTACTCTCAGAAATTATGACTTTCCCGGGAACATAAGAGAGCTGGAGAAGATAGTTAACAGGTCAATAACCTTTATGCTCGTCTCAGAAGAAAAAGAGCTCAGGTTCCTGCTGCCTCAAACAGAAAATACGGGCGATAGAATTAAAATTGAAGACATTGCCGAAATGCTGAGGACAGGAGTAATAAACTCGAAAGGATTGAATGAGAAAATGAGAACTGACATTATCAAATATTTTGACTCGAACGGACTTAAGATCAGAGAACAGGCAGATATTTTAGGCCTAAGCGAGCAGTCATACAGAAACCTCAGATCAAAATTGAAAATTTAAGATTGTTATTCGGCATTTTTATTGTTAAATTTATCAGAAATACTTAAAAAAGGTGATAATTATGACCGTGAAGGACTATAAACTTAAGCTTTTTATAGCTGACAATGACGATAATCTCATTAAT
>JAFGUL010000083.1 GCA_016938535.1 Candidatus Delongbacteria bacterium | reverse complement strand
ATACGCAGCGCTTAACGGACTTACGCTGTCGTTCATATTCCTCGTATATACACAGGCTGCGATAACGAGCGCGTTCTTCACGGCTGCAGCCATGTTCGGCGCAATGAGCTTTTTCGGCTATGTCACCAAAATGGATCTTACAAGTTGGGGCGGATTCTTCTTCATGGGCCTGATCGGTATCATAATAGGTTCCGTCGTCAATATGTTCTGGGCTAACGATGTCCTTTACTGGCTGATTACTTACATCGGAGTTTTCGTATTCGTCGGACTTACAGCTTACGACACGCAGAAGATCAAGCACATGCTTTCAATGGGACATTCCGAGCAGGATATGAAGAAATATTCGATTCTCGGAGCTCTGACACTGTATCTGGACTTTATAAACCTTTTCCTTCTTTTGCTGAGAATTTTCGGAAGAAGGCGCTAAACTCCAAGTTCCTCAAGCGCTTTATTATACTCGTAATATTTGAATTTTTTGTATAGGCTGTTGTATATCTTGACAGCCTCATTTTTATAAACTTTCTTGGAGCTTATGTGGAAAAGGGATTTATTAAGACGGGCTTTCTGCTCTTCAGTCAGTTGGTTAAATAAGTATTTCTTAAGTTCATTCTCTCTTTCTTTTGTATTTCGGGATCCGTCAATTACATTCTTTAAACAAACGGCTTTGAGCTGATAATCAGGTCTGCTTAATTGAACAGCAAGATCAGTAGCTTTCCTGATATTTTCAAGAGCTTTTTCACTTTCGTTCATATCGTTATACAATTCAGCGAGATAGTAATATGCAGAAAGCTGATGATATTTAAGATCCATTTCATTTGTAAGTTCGAATGCCTTATCGTAGTAAGAGAGGGAAAGATCGAATTCGCATGTCAGTCTAAAATTCTCGGCGAGATTGGCATAATGAAGAGATAATGATATTTTATCTCCTATTTCTTCGGCAATAGATACTGCTCGGAAATACATTTCATTGCTCTTATCAAAATCTCCCAAAAGAGAATGCATGAAAGCAATGTTCCCTAAAGCGATCCCGATCAGTGTTTTGTTTTTCATTTTCTCTGAAAGTTTCAGCTGCCTGTTAAAATAAGATAAGCCGGTTTTATGTTTTCCGAGAAGACGGTAAATGACTCCGATATTACCGCAGAGGTAACTCTCCGAAGAGAGATCTCCGAGCGTATATGATATATCAAGAGCTTCTTTGAAATAAGAAAAAGCTTTCTCGTAGTCGCCTTTATAGAAATAGATTGATCCTAGATGTCCTGTAATAATGCTTTTCTTTCTGATATCGCATATTTTATCAGCAAGTTCGATAGCTTTACCGAAAACCGATAAAGCTTTTCCGGTGTCACCCTGCATATAATAAATATCGCCCATATTGTTATATACTGTAAGAATTCCTCTCGGATCGTTGATTGATACGACAATTTTTAAGGCTTTGTTGAAATACATCATCGCTTTTTTAAAATCACCGGTATTCATGTACGACATTCCAAGATGATCATATACGGAAGAAGCAGAAAGATCATCTTTTAAATCCAGAAAAACATTCAGAGCGCGTTTGTAATGCTTGACCGCAGTCCTGAAATCACCCCACATTCTGTAAACTGCTCCTATTTGATTAGAAATATGACCCTGCTGTAATTTTATTCCGAATTTTTTTGCTACAGTCATACATTTATTCAAATATTCTAAAGCTGTATCAGATTCACCTTTCTCTATTAGAAGGTCTGAATAAGTTGAGTAATTTTTAATGAACTGAATTTTGTCATCGGAATCTTTGATGCACGCTATACTTTTCTTCATATACGATTCAGCACCTGACCAGTCGCCCAAAATGAAAAGTATGTAACCGAGTAATCTGTTTATTTCAGAGCTTTCGGATCTTCTTTTTTCATAGCGCAGGTATTTTTCATAATGACTGAAAGCTTCTTTGAGATGATAATTCTTATAAGCATAACGACCTGCCAGTTCGAGATATTTTGAGGTGTTTTTTATGTCTCCGGCATTTTCAAAATGATACGCAAGATCGGCGTAGTGACCTTCAATTTCATTATTAAAGATTTTGAGTATAGTAACAGCTGCGAGTTTATGAAGTACTTTCAGTGTTTTTTTCAGCTGCATCTGATATACACTGTCCCTGATGAGAGCATGTTTGAAAATATAGATCATCTCTGAAAGGTTCAGCCAGAATTCTTCTTTCTCGATCCTTTTGATATGAGTTATAATGCTCTTATTTTTCAGCATTCCGCTCAGGACTTTTATCGAGAATTCCTTTCCGAGAACAGAAGCTGTGCGGATTGAGCGTCTCAGATCCAAGCTAAGCCTGTCAATTCTTGAGATTATTATCGAGCTTATACTTTCAGGTATCGAATGATCAGCTTTGCCGATATCATAGACAGCTTTCTTTCTTACCAGATTTTTTGAATCTTTCAAATATAATGCGAGCTGTTCTGTATAAAAAGGATTTCCTCCTGATTTTTCCCATATCATCTCAAATAGTCGGTCAGTAATTCCGGCTTCGAGATGAAATTCAGCGATCGTTCTGACTGATTCTTTAGTGAGAGTTTTCAGGTCGATCTTTCCGTAAGGATCGGCTTCTATTCCCGGATCGAAATTTTTAACGTCCTCATTAAATCTTGCAGTAGAAATAACACATACCGGAACATCTTTTCCTGCGCGGCATAGAGAACGGATAAGGTCAAGAGTTCCTTCATCTGCTTTATGGATATCATCAATTTCTATGATAACGGGTATTTGTTTGCTTCTGCTTAAGAGGTAATTTCTAATTTCCAGAATAGTGTTGTCATATTTATCACTAGCCTCAAGACTGTCTAAAATTCGGTTCTCTATTCTTACACCTAAAGCGTTCCCGATAAAATATAAGGCAGTTTCAGTATTGTCTGATATATGTAACGACAGAGAACTCTTAAGTTTTTCGGTTCTTTCTTCAGTTGACATTTCTTCAGTAAGTCCGAAGCGATCGTGCAGAAATGAAATTACAGGATGGAGACTTTTTACAGTTATATTGTCGCATGAAATGAAGAACCTCTCAAAATTATCATTTTTTAATCCTGAGATTGTAGTTTCGACAAGCATGCTTTTTCCGGTTCCGGCATTTCCGCTGATCTGGAAATAACCGGCGTTCTTCCCTTTGAATATTGGTGATATAAAATTATTCAGAGTTTGAATTTCTTTTTCTCTTCCGACAAATAAGCTTTTATCAGAAGAGATCATCTTCTTAGATCTTATCTCAACAGGCTCAAAAACCTTGAGTTCCGAAGAAAACCCCTTAAATCTCTTGGAGCCTTTATCTTCAAAAGAAAAACCTTTATAGTTGTATTCAGATGTCCATTCATCCGTTCTTATTTCTCCGGGAGGGGTAACGCTTAGAAGTCTCGCGGAAAGATTGACCACTTCTCCGAGAGCAGTGTATTCTGATCTCATGTCACTTCCTACAAAACCGCAGTAGGCTATGCCTTTCGCGATCCCGATCCTGATCTCGGGAAATTTTTTTACCAGTTCTTTTGCAAAGGTGACAGCGTATTCGGGATACTTTTCCTCTTTCAGAGGCGCGCCGAAGAAAGCGAGAGCTATTCCCCCCTTGTCACCGAAATCGATCTTGTTCAAATATCCCTTGAATCTTACGCTTTCGGTACATAAAGATTTCGAGAGTTCGTTGATATCTGTATCGTTTTCATCAAAGCTTATGTAAACAGAAATTATTTCCCTGAACTCTCCGGCGGCCTTCATCTCGATCACCCTGTCGGGAACGAATCTCTCCAAAACAGCTTTTTTTATTCTCTTTTTTGATTCACTTGAAGTTTTTTTAGATGAGGATTTTATTTTTTTAAAAGAACTGTCCTTTAGACATTCCCCAGGTTCAGCTTTCTGCTGTGCATCGGCCGCTTGATAAACGGCATCGCCTTTGAAAAAATAAACCGATCTTTCCGGGACGGAGATAATTTTCCACTCAATATCGCCGTATGAAATGCCGATCCTGACCTCTATTTTAAACTTTTTCCTGTCGAGAGTGATATACCGGTCTCTGTTAAAATCATCAAGAATTTCTTGCGCGCTATATTCTGAATTCCGGTAATTCTCTTCCGGAAATACGGCTGTGATCGCATCGCCGACAAAAGCTGTGATGAATCCTCCTTTAGAATAAATAGATTTTATGACGGGTTCAAAGACTCTGTTTATAATATCCGAAAGAGTTTCCGCACCGTACTTTCCGTTCTTCATAAGTTCACCGGTCATTTTGGTAAAACCTTTCAGGTCAAGAGAAAGTACAGAACCCTTAAATGATCCGTCATGCTGTTTTTTTTCGAATTTTTCAGCTATGAATTGAGGTATAAGATTTTTCACAAGTTCCCCCGTATTTCTTATGCAGATAAGCTAAACAAATATTTCATTGTTTACAAACAAAAAAATCTGAAAAAATTGTGTTATAGATCTATTCCGGAACTCTGAAAAATCTT
>JAFGUL010000082.1 GCA_016938535.1 Candidatus Delongbacteria bacterium | reverse complement strand
TTCACCACGCAGGTGAACCAGTCAATACCGAAGAAGAGCGAAGGCTTTTCTATGTGGCGATCACGAGAGCAAGAAAAAGACTTTTCATCTCCTCATACAGGAACAGGAACAGATATTTCGGGAATAACGGAAGCTATATTCCTTCAAAATTCCTCGAAGATCTGCCTGATGGATCGGTTGACAGATCAGGTTTTGAAAAATATGACGAGTCTTTGCTTAAATTTGAAAAACTTACAAGATACGAGAGCTCAGCTGTTAATTCTGAACCTGAATTCGAGGTCAGAGACCTTGTTATGTCAAAACAGTTCGGAGAAGGGCTGATCCTTGATATTGAAGAGTCAGGAAGAAAAAAGATCGTAACTGTTGATTTCGATGATTTCGGTATTAAGAAACTCTTGGTCAGATACGCTGATCTTAAGAAATTATAGGACAGGCGAATGTTTAATTTATTTAAGCCCAATGAAGTAAAAATATACAGAGAACTACTAAAACTATCTTTCAGAAAAGCCGGAATATTAAGAACTTCCGATGTTAAAAAATTCAGCCATTCAGAGATCGTAAGATCATTCCTCAACAGAATGAGCGAAGAGGGGGTTCTGACAATTAATGTCTCTGATGCAAACAATATCGATTATATGTTCCCGGCTGTGCCCCATTCATATAAGCCGTTTAAACCAACAAATCTTGAAGAGTTCTTTCAGGCTCTAACCGAAAAAGGCTACCACAGCGAGGACGGACATGTGTTTCTTTCTGAAATAATCTTTGCTTTTGATATGGATTTAACCGATATTATCGAAGCGTTGGATATTTATTGCGAAAATGACTGGGTTACGAAGAACATCTCTAAATCCGGAAATGTATATTTTATGTTTGATAAAGAACTTATGGAATTAAGATAAAGCAATGAAGGACAAAATAATAGTACTTGGAAGCAGCGGAGGAGCTCCTACAAAAAGAAGGAACTGCACATCTTTTATTTTCGCAAAAGAAACTTACGGCATCATGTTCGATTGCGGAGAGGGCACTCAAAGACAGATGATACACGCAGGTTATAAACTGAGCAGATTAAAATACATTTTCATTTCGCACATGCACTTCGATCATATCGGAGGACTTGTACCAATGCTTTCAACAAAAAGCATGTTCGGAATAGATAACAGGATCACAATAATCGGTCCTCCCGGGATAAAGGCATTTATTGATTTTAATCTGGCAGCGGCAAATTCAGGATTTTCCTTTGAATATGAAGTTGAAGAGATCGAGGACGGAAAAGTTTACGATTTTGAAGGTTTCAAAGCCGAAGTCTGCCTTCTTAATCACAGGCTGACCAGTTACGGTTTCAGGATCCGGTTCGATGATACTCCGGGAAACATTATTCCGGAGAAATTAGAAGAATTCGGATTGTCTGAAGGTCCTGTGTGCGGAAGGCTCAAAAAAGGTGAATCCGTTACGCTTGACGATGGTCGAATTATAACCTTAGAGGATGTCGGCACCGGG
>JAFGUL010000081.1 GCA_016938535.1 Candidatus Delongbacteria bacterium | reverse complement strand
GGGAGTGAAGGATGCGGCTTTGGAGAAGGGAAAAGCGCCTGACTTTAAAGAACTCTATAAGGATAAACTTTCTTCGATCTGCTTTTCATCAACTTCCACTTATGAAGTAGTTATCGGGAATAAAAAACTTGTCGGGAGTGCGCAGAAAAGGCTGAAAGATTCCGTTCTCCAGCACGGTTCGATCTTAATCGGAGAAAAACATCTTGAACTTATTGATTTGCTAAACATTGACGGCAGGCTGAAAGACAGGTTCAAGAAGGTTACAAAAAGCAAGACTGCATCGGTAAGCGAATTTATTGACCTGAACAGCCATGAGAGCTTTTATTCTACTTTGAAAAAGGAACTGAGGACCGCACTTTCGGAGGAATTTGGCGAAAATATCGAAGATTTTAGCTTTAGCGAAAAAGATTTACTTGAAATTAATGAAATTGAGAGTTATTTTAACCTTTGAGTTTAACTTAAAACGGAGCAGAAAATGAAAAAACTCATGATCGCGGCATTATTAACTGTAATATATCAGGCATACGCGCTTTTCGGTGTGGGATTACATCTCGGCGTGGACAATACAAGCGTTGACAAACAGGTTCTTACCAATGAATTTCTTTCTATTAACGATTATGACTACGAGTTCAGCATGGAAAGAGAAGCGTTCAGCAATCCGTTCGCTTTCGGAGCTCAGCTTTATCTTGATGTGCCGATAATTCCGATAGGCTTTGAACTCGGTTTTGAAAGCGCATGGGCGGAATACAGATGGGTAGCATCGAATAAGCTTACCGGTCCTTCAGGAGACATAAACATCGAGATCCCCGGGTATGATTTTCCTACTGACGAATACGATGAAAAATTCTCGTTCACCAAAGTCGGAGTTGACTTGACCGGAAAATGGTATATCTTCTCCTTACCACCGGTTATTAAAACATTCAAGTTCTATGTCGGCGGCGGAGCGGGTTTCTATTTTATTACACCGATAGTAACTGACAAAATGATAATTGCCGAACTTGAGAAAAGATATGACGGAGCTATCCCGACAACATCACCGGTAACCGTTGATATTAAGGAATACATTGAAGATGTTACTGTTTTCGGAACCCATTTTGTTGCCGGAATGCAGCTTAAGATACCTGTCATGCCGGTATC
>JAFGUL010000080.1 GCA_016938535.1 Candidatus Delongbacteria bacterium | reverse complement strand
TGACTTTGACGATAAATTCAAGGATTTTATGATAAGTTTCGTCTTAAGCCAGGAAACAGCATATTCCGGTTACGACGGAAAATCCGGCAGAACTGAACCGGAAGATAAAATTATGACAGCCTGCTATGACAGCGTTAAGATCATTCTGCTGAGGAAATTATCAGGCAGGATCAAGAGTTTGAACGACGAACTGAAGTACACGGAAGATGCCGAAAGACAAAACGAGATCCTCAATAGAATATCACTGCTGAAGAACGAGCAGATAGAAATATCGAAGAATAAAACCGGACCGTAAAATGGAAGATAAAGAAAAATTCATAAAGGAACTCCCAGTCTTAAGAAATCTGAAGGCTGAAGAGATGAAAAAGATATTTGACAAGGTCATTATCGAGAAGATCGGAAAGAACAAGTTCGTTTTTGAGGAAGGCAATTACTGTTCTTTTATCTATTTTGTCTGCGAAGGCAGGGTAAAAATGCTGGCACACTCATCTGCAGGAAGGGATTTTATTCTCAGGATAGTATCATCCAACGATATAATCTCAGACAATAATCTGCTTTTTGACAGGAGGTCTGAGTGTTCCTACAGTGCAAAAGCCCTTGAAAACTCTGTTGTGGCAAAGATGAACACTTCCGATTTTTCCGAAATGCTGAACCGTAAACCTGAATTGTATAAAGCTTATGCGGAAGTAGTCGACGCCCACCTTACGGAAGCTTATATCGGCCTTAAGAACATGGCTTTTGAAAAAGTTGAAAGAAGGATCGCGAGACATCTGATCCAGTTCGCCAAGAACACTGGTGAAAAGACAGAGACCGGAATCAAGCTTGGTATAAAGCTGTCAAGGCAGGAGATCGCTAATCTTACCGGTACAACGATCGAAACGGCCATCAGGGTTATGAGCAAGTTCAAGAAATCCAAGATAATATCTGAAAAGGAAGGATTCATAAATATTACAGACAGGCACAAACTGATAAATATCGCGGAAGAATTCTAATTTAACGGAACTGCAGTTATGGAAAAGGAATTGAAACAGACATTGAACAGAGTTGTTAAACTGTACGAGAAGGACAGAAAGTATTTTGCGTTCTATGCTGATATTCTCGTTCAGTCGGGTGACCCGGTCAGAGCTAAGAAAGTTCTGAAGGCGAATATTAATTCTTATCCGGAATACACTTCGGGAGAGCTTGTACTCGGGGAAATATTCTTCAATGAGAACAAATTCGATCAGGCAGAGATGCTTTTTAAAGGCGCGGTAAAGAAAGACCCGGGATGCGTTAAGGCCTATAAATATATAGCGGATATAGAGGACAGAAAGGGTAATGCTCATGACAGGCTTGAAGCCCTAAAATCCGTTGCCAGGCTTGATCCTATGGATCCTGATGCCAAGAACATACTTATGATCAGTGATACCGACTTCTCGTTCAAAGGTGAAGAAGCTCCGACAGAAGACAATACCGCTTCAGAACCTGTGAAACTGGAAGAATTAATTCCGCCTGAAATAGCAACGGAACAGAAAACAGAGATATTGGACGATGAAGTTCTCCACAAGCTTGATTCATCAGCTGATATCGAGATACCGGAATTCGGATTTGAAGAAAAAGATGATGTTGCAAGAAAGCATAATATCTCTGACGAAGTCCTTAATATGGAAAAAAGTTTTTCAGAGGATATAATAGAAAGTCTTGACGGTCTCACGCAGAGCTTTATTGAAGAAAGGCAGAATTTTACGGCCTTTGTCGAGGAAAGAAAAGAGAAACCTCAGGAAGAAATTCCGGAAAATATAGAAAACAAACCGGCTGAAGCCGTTCCTGCTGATCAGAATGTTGAGAAAGAAGGGGCTGAAACATCCTTATCTGCCAACAAAAATGAACTCAATCTGGAGTATAAGGATGACGATCCTAAGATAGAAGCTCTGCTGAGCGAGCTTGTACTTGTGCCAGAATCATACAAAGAAAAAATGGAATCACTATCAAAAATAGTTGACGAGGATCCCGAAAATTATGACAACCTGGTAGACTTTGCTCATGCAAGGTACAAATTTGCCGCATCTACTGTGAAAAGGGAAATACAATATTACTCCAAGAAAGTCAATGAGGAACCGAGGAACTCAAAGTATTTACAAAACCTTAAATCATACAGAGACGAGATCCTTAAACTGGATTTTGATCTTAAAGAGGAACTCAATGTTCTTAAGAATGAATACTATTAGAATGACCGTATATATTTTCGTGATAATCCTTTATCTCTCGGCTGCAGTTGCTGAATGTGCTCAGAGATCTGAAATGTCGGCTGAATTTACCGCTTCAGAATACAACAGGGATGAAAAGATATTTTCCGGCGTACCTAAAGTTGATCCTCAAGCGGATATGCCTGAACTTTTCGACAGAAAGTACACTTTCAGCGAACATTCAAGGTCTGACAGCATACTGCAGGAGATAAACGGTTTCAGAATACAGATATTCAGAACTGAAGATCTGAACGAAGCAAAGAGAAGGGAGTCTTTATACATTACAACTTTCGGAGAAGAGAACGTGACTCTCATTTTCGAGCCTCCTTTTTATAAAATTCGAATAGGAAAATTCAGGAACAAAGAAGAAGCTGAGCAATTTCAGCAGACGCTCGGATGGAGAGGAATAAGCGAGACCCTTATCGTTCCCGACCGGGTAAGTGTTCTTATGCCTGTTAAAAAACAATAATTCATGCGGTACTCAATATGATAATATCGTTCGAAGGTTTAGACGGCTGCGGAAAATCGACGCAGATAGATAAGACCTTGAATATACTTCAAAGTTCCGGGAAAAAAGTAAAAGTACTAAGAGAACCCGGAGGGAATACTGTATCTGAAAAGATCAGGGGACTTCTGCTTGATCTTGACAATCATTCAATGAAACCCGAAACAGAGATGCTTCTTTATATCGCCAGCCGCGCTCAGCTTGTGCGCGAAGATATATCAAGACTACTGGAAGACGGATGTGTCGTAATTCTCGACAGGTTCATAGATTCAACAACAGCATATCAGGGTTACGGGAGAGGACTTGACCTTGAAACAATAAGGGTTCTTAATCTGTTCGCGACAGAGAACGGGAAATATATACCGGACATCACTTTTTTTCTGGACATAGAAACCGAGAAGTCGTTGTCAAGAGTAACTTCAAGAGGCGAGGAGATAAACAGAATGGAGTCGGAGGATATAGATTTCTTCGATCGCGTAAGGAAAGGTTTTCTGGAAATTTCGCGCAGAGATCCGGAAAGGTTCAGTGTAATTGACGCATCAGGTACTGTGGAAGAGGTCTTCGGCAGAATATCGGATGTGCTTAGGAAAAGAGATCTGTTATGAAGAATATCATTCTGGGTTCATTTATTATTTTATCATCGGTATTTTCTATTGAAAAAACATCAGATTATTATCAGGAGCTTTCAGACAATATCAGACTGTATTTCGATGTAATGCTGACGCTGAACGAGAATTATGTGGATACCGCGAACATTGAGGAACTGATGAGCGAAGGTATAAGGGCAATGCTCTCAAAGACCGACCCTTACACGGTACTTCTGAAAGACAACGAGATCGATCATTATGACGAACTCTCAACGGGTAAATACGGCGGGATAGGTATATATCTTGGAACGAGCGGGCAGGATAAAAGACTGACTGTGATATCACCTATGGACGATACGCCGGCATCAAAAGTAGGATTGAGAGCAGGTGACAGGATAATGTTCATAGAAGATATGGATACTTTCGGAATGTCGGTAAAGGACGCGTCAAAATATCTTAAAGGTGAACCCGGCACCCGTCTTAAGCTGAAAGTAAAGAGATCGGGAAGTGATAAAATTCTTGATTTCAATCTTACAAGAGCAAGTATCGAGATAGCCAACATTCCTTATTCTGAAATTATAGACGAAAATATAGGTTATATTAAGATCAATGAGTTCTCCGGCACGCTGTATTATGATTTTATGAGTGAGTTCGAGAAACTGATATCGAAAGGCGCGACTTCACTGATAATAGACCTTAGATATAATCCCGGAGGACTGCTTGAAACTGCAGTAAAACTTTCAGGGGCATTTCTTCCGAAAGGAAAGCCGGTCGTATCTACAAGGTCCAGAGACGCCGAAAGCGAGATCATGTACAACACTTATCTCGAACCGGCCGATACAGAGATACCTGTAGTAGTAATGATAAACGGCTCGAGCGCTTCTGCGTCTGAAATTTTCGCCGGTGCGCTTCAGGATCACGACAGGGCAGTGATCGTAGGGGAGGGATCGTTCGGGAAAGGCCTTGTCCAGCAGCTTTTCGATGTCGGATATTATCAGAAGAAGAACCTGAAAATGACCATAAGAAAATATTATACACCGACAGGCAGGCTTATTCAGAAGGATGATATTTTCGGCGACCGGAAAAAGAACGGGTCCGACACTGTCTTTTATAATTCACTCGTCAACGGAAGACCGCTTCCTTCGGGTATCGGAATATTGCCAGATATTCCAGTCGAACCAGCTAAGAATAAGGGGTACATTTCTTACTTGAGAATGAATAATTTTTTCAGCGATTTCGTCTATGAATTTTACAACAGGAACGGGAACTATGAGTACGATGGCGCAATGAATGATGATATAATTTCAGATTTCAGAGAATTCTTGTCAGACAGCAAATCACTCTACACTGACCCGGGTGAAATGCTGGTTGACTCACTTCTTAAAATCTCCGGAGAACTCGGCTATGATGAACTATCTGTTTCCAAGATCATGGATATAAAGGCGCATATACATGAAATGAGCTCGAATAATTTTGACGATAATATAGAGGATATAAAGCATAACCTGCTTATTGAATTCGGTGTTTACACAAACGGTAACCGAGAAAAATACAGGATAATGAACACTAGCGATCCTCAGCTTCAAAAAGCGGTTTCTGTTCTTAAGAATATCGATACATATAATTCCGTTCTAGGATACTGAAAATATGAAGGAAGAAACTAAAAAATATCTTCTTGAACTTTCCAGGTACACTATACTTTCGAAACTTGGTCATACAAGAACGGCCATTTCGGTAAAAGATGTTCCTGAAGAGGCTAAAAGTCAGGGTGCGTGTTTCGTTACACTTACAGAAAGCGGAGAACTGAGAGGATGCATAGGATCACTTGAGGCTCACAAGCCGCTCTACGAAGATGTTATCGGTAATTCCGAAAATGCCGCTTTCAGGGATCCGAGGTTCCCTCCATTATCAGCAGAAGAAGCGGACTCGGTTATCATAGAAATATCCGTTCTTACTCCAAGGCAGGAGATCAGTTATTCCGGTTTTCAGGATCTAAAGAAAAAGGTCATACCGCACAGGCACGGAGTCTATCTCAGTCATTCTTTTTACTCCGCAACTTTCCTTCCTCAGGTGTGGGAGCAGCTGAATTCTCACGAAGAGTTCTTCTCACATCTATGCTACAAAGCCGGACTGGATCCGGATTGTATTTTAAATGATCACCCGAAGATCGAATTATATACAGTAGAAAATTTCAAAGAGGAATAAAAAAGACGGCATTACTGAACTGCCGCCTTTTATTGTCCGTTTCATTTTTCTGTTTATTTATACTGGTCGATCGCAGATTGGATCTTTGCTTTTGAAACAAGCCCGATTATTGATGACATGACCTTACCCTGTCTGAAAAAAAGGGTTGACGGCACGGACAGTATTCCGTACTGGGCCGCAAGAGCTCCGTCAGAATCTATGTCAACATAAGTTACTTTTACATCGCTGTTGTCTGCCGCGATCTCGTCAATTATAGGGTCAAGCTTTTTGCAAGGCCCGCACCATTCGGCTCCGAATTTAACTATTGTCAGATTTTCACGGCTCAGTACTTCCTGTTCAAACGTAGACTGTGTTACTTTTAATGCGCTGCTCATGGTCTTCTCCCTGACTTATTTATTTTGTGATACGATCTTTTTCATTTTTTTCAGCATAATATCCGCTTCAACTAGACCCTGCACTTTTTCGATTACTTCCCCGTTCCCGTTAATGAAAAGGATCAGTGGGATATTGCTGGCTCCATATTGAAGGTATTCTGAAATGTATTTTTTTGAAAAATCGCTGTTCTTATCTGTAAAATCGAGTTTTATCGGTACAAAATGTTGAGAAGCGAAATTAACTATCTCCGGATCTTTCCATGTAGTTTTATCCATTTCTACGCAGTTCATGCACCATTCGGCCCACAGGTCCACCATTACAATTTTTTCTGTTCCGGCAATTTCAGAAACGGCATTTTCGACTATCCCCAACTCAGAATCAGTCTTATTAAAAGGGATTTTCATTACTTCCGCATCGCTGTTTAATATTAATGAACCTCCGAAAGGAAGAGCAACATAATACGATATTGTCTTAAGGGAGAATACAAGTCCGATCATTAATATAAATATCCCAGCGGCTTTAGCTAAATATGAAAAGAACCCCGATTCTTCCTTAATTTTATCAAAAGCGCCCAAATAAAGCGATAAAAGTATTGTCAGCAGTGAAAGAATGAAATAGAGAATGTGCTCCGGAATTACGATATTCAGGAAGTAAAGTGCGGCGCCGATCATTACGACACCGAAGAATTTCTTTATTTTCATCATCCAGGCACCCGCGTGCGGAAGAGCATTGATAGCTCCGGAAAATGTTCCGATCACTATAAATAACAGTCCTAACCCGAAGGCGAATGCGATGAAAAGAAGCCAGCCGTATAGAACATCACCGGCGGTAGCAACATGTATAAGAAGTACCGCTAAAACGGGACCTACGCATGGTGCGGCAACTACTCCGCTCACCATTCCGATTATCACAGCGCCTATCACTCCGCTGCTCTCCTTACCTTTCTGCATGAGCTTCGTCTGCTGTTCCGATGAAATCAGGTTCATATCCCAGAGCCCGAACATACTGAGCGCGAGGATAGTAAAGATAGATGCTATTACGACTCTGACAACAGGATTGGCGGCAATATCTCCGACACCGAAAATTCCTCCCAGAAATGATGCAAGAAGCCCGACAACCGAATAAGTTATGGCCAATCCTATAACGAAGAAAAGCGAAAGTGTGAATCCTGCTGATTTCTTTTTTCCGGATTTTGCTCCCATGTAAGAAATAACAACCGGAATTACCGGATAAACGCAGGGAGTCATACTGTCAAGTATTCCTCCCAGAAAAGCGATAAGAAAAACCAGAAGAGTCCATGTCTGAGAGCCCTCCAGAATCGCTGCCAGCCTCTCTTCAATTGTCATTGATTCGCTATCACCGGAAAACACTCCGAACACATCTTTAAAAGATTTGTCATTTTTTATCTCAGGCGAAATATCTTTGATTTCGAACCTTGAAGGATCTATGCTTGAGAAATCTATTTTAAGCTCCCTTTCTACCGGCATGTAGCATGATTCATCTCCAATCTCGGAACAAATCTGATAGCCGACCAGTACCGATCGGTCCGATGTTTCGGTAAAAGTTCCTTCGAAAATAAAGTCAGCAGTTCCTTTGTAAACTGTTTCACCTTTGTGAACTAATCTTCCTGTGATGTTTTTTCCTTTAGTGTTGATCTCAGGAAATCCCGTTGTATCAAAATAAAGAAGATCATTGTCGCTTATGTGAAATCCTTCGGGAAGAACGATCGATATGATCATTCTGAAATGATCACCCGATGCAATCATGTTCTTTTCAAAGTAATTAGCGATCGAGACATTCTTTTCAGGATCGAATTCCTGATCGGAAAATACAAATGTCGTGAACAAAATTAGAAGCAGAGTTATCTTTTTCATTAATTATACTCCGGATTATTTTACTGCCGGACAAAATATATAGTGAGAATACTATATAGTCAAGTCCAAATTGATAAAAAATCGATCCGGGTTAAGTATCCTGTGTCTATTTCTGTATGATCCAGGCTCCTTCGAATCCGCTTTTTACCAGTTTTTCTTTAACATCCTGTGCGTCTGAGTTCGAATTATATCCGCCCACGATCACTTTGTAAAGATTTTTGTCGTAGTAAACGGAGGAGTTCAGGTAGCCGCCCGGAGTAAGTTTGTTATTGATAAAATCATCTGCAGAACTCTGGCTGCTGAAAGCCCCTACCTGAATGTAATATTCTCCGGAATTTACTGAAGTGTCAAATAGAATATAGGAATTCTGAATAAAAGCGTCGCTAAATGCGGGATCTTGTCTTATTTCATCTCTCTTTTTTTCCGCGTCGATCCTCGCCAGATAATCACCGGCCTGTACTTTATAGAGGTCGTCTTGGGCACGAACTATGTATATTCTTTCTTTAATTGTTCTGGATGCGATATCTTTTAGTTTTTCCGCTTTTTCTTTATCCTGAAAAGCTCCTATCTGAACTCTGTAGCCTATTATCTGCTCAAAGCTGGTAGAAACGGCAGCTACTTCTTCAGTATTATTATCAGATTCTGTACCGGCTGTATCTTCAACAGGTACGAACTTTTCCTGAACAGTCTCGATTTTTTTGAATACTTTTTTCGGGACAGAATATACTTTTTCAAATCCTGAGCTGATAAGTCTTTCCTTAAGGATATTAGCTTCTTCTTTATTCTGGCAGTCACCAGCGTATATCATGTATTTGTCTACTATGAATTCTATATATACAGGTTCCTGTACAGCTTCAGCGACCTGTTTTTCTATCAGCAGAGCATCAGGTTCAGTATCAGTATTTGCTATCTTGATCCTGTAGCCGTCGATCATGTCTCTTTTTGCAAGATCTTCTTCGATGACTATTTTGTTCGAAGGATCGTTCGGTCCGTATGCGGATTTACTTACTCCCGCAGTCGGAGCGCAAGAAGAGATTAAGATTGTGATAAGAACTGTGATCACTGATAACATAAAACTGCGCATATAACCTCCGTTTGGTTCAGTTTGAATTCGGCTAAGCCGGTTTTGATATGAATATAAGAAAATATAAGGATAAATCAATACAAAAAGAAAATAAAAATAAAGAGGAATTCTGTTGATAATTCTATTGTAAATACTTATAATCTAAGTGATTTATGCAAGGAGCCCGGCAATATGGCGGATATTAAACTTATTTCACTATTGATACTTGTGTTCATTCTTACACCGGCTTTCTCTCAGAAAAAAGGAACAGGTTCCGGGTTTACAGGATTTGACAAAGGATTCATCAAATTTTCCTATAACTATTTTCCTTCATTCACTGAGGCGTTAAATGATGAAGTGGAAGCTTTCGGTTTGGAAAAGTTCGATGAAAATATTTTTTTATGGGGAGGAGAGCTTTGCGCCAATCTTAATTCTGCTATCGGTCTGGGTGTCCAGTACTATACAGGCACTGATATTTCCGGCAGGATCGTGACTCTGACAGATCAGGATATGAACGAGATCAAACTTGACAGGTCAGTGAGTTACGGCATTTCTTTTTTTGCTTTGTCAGTTAATTACAGGAAGTCGATGGTAGGTATATTCGATTATTTCGGAACGTTGAGCGCAGGATACGGCTCTGTGAAGACCATGATCAGTCAGGATTTTGGCGACCAGTACTATGAGGATTTGTGGAATTCGTTCGATCCCGGTAGTGATATTTATGATTACAACAGATCTTCGATCTATGATCCATCTTTGTATATTTTCAGAGCTGAGAATGGGTTAAGATTCTACACAGGCAAAAGATTATCCTTCGACCTGACGGTCGGTTATACTTACGGATTCGTATCGGACAGCGGAGAGATCAATTACGGATTCGAATCATTAAAAAACATACCGGACTTTGATTTTAAGGGGATTAATTACGGTCTCGGCATATCATTCGGATATTGAAAATGACAAAAAGAAAGATAATATTATGCATAATGGACGGATATGGAAAGGGTGAGGATTATCCTTTCAACGCAGTAATTAAGGCAAAGAAACCCAATCTCGATATGCTTTTCGGAAAATATCCCAATTCCGAACTTGCGTGTTCGGGATTGGATGTGGGACTTCCTGACGGCATAATGGGAAACAGTGAGGTCGGGCATCTTAACATCGGAGCCGGAAGAATAGTTTATCAGGATATAACCAGGATAAACAGATCGATCGAGGAAGGATCTTTTGCGAAGAACCCGATACTTCTCGATATCTTTGACAGAACTCTTTCTAAAAATTCTAAACTTCACATAATGGGGCTTGTTTCCAACGGCGATGTCCATTCAAGTTTAAAGCACCCGGCAGAACTTGTGAAAGCCGCCTGCGGGAGAGGTCTGAAGAATATATTCGTTCACGCTTTCACGGACGGCCGCGATACACCGCCGGAAAGCGGGGCATCTTATGTAAAAGAACTTGATGATCTTATTGAGCCTTTCGGAGCAAAGATCGCCTCTGTATCCGGGCGCTATTATGCAATGGACCGTGACAAAAGATGGGACAGGATCCATAAAGCATACAAATGCCTCACAGAGCCGCAATCAATAATGGGATCAGCTAAAAATACGGCCTACGAAATCATAACGGAATCTTATAAAAACGGTATTACGGACGAGTTTATTGTTCCCGCATGTGTTAAGGAGAACGGAGTACCTGTGGCCCCGATAGAAAAAGGCGATTCGGTGATATTCTTCAATTTCCGCGCCGACAGGGCAAGGGAGATAACAATAGCGCTTAACCGCATCGAAGAAGTGCCTTTTGAAACAAAAGATCTTGATCTTGATTTTGCTACTATGACCGAATACCGCGAGGATTTCCCGTTCAGGACACTCTATCCAAAGCTGTACCTGAACAACATTCTCGGTGAGGTTGTTTCTTCGGCCGGGCTTAAGCAGCTGAGAATTGCAGAGACAGAGAAGTATGCCCATGTAACTTTCTTTTTCAACGGGGGAGACGAGAAAAAATTTCCCGGCGAGGAAAGGATACTCATTCAGTCTCCCAAAGTCGCGACTTATGACCTATTGCCTGAAATGTCCGCATATGAAGTAACGGATACCCTAGTTAAAGAAATAGAGAAGGATATTTACGACCTCATCGTACTGAATTTTGCGAACTGCGATATGGTTGGTCATACCGGAATATTCGAAGCCGCCAGGAAGGCTGTTGAAACCGTAGACGAGTGTGTAGGCATGGTATATAAAGCCGCCATGATGAAAAATTACCTCATGATATTAACCGCTGATCACGGCAACGCGGAAAAAATGATGGACGGTGATATACCCTTCACTGCTCATACAACTAACAGGGTGCCTTTTCTTGTGACTGATGAAAAACTAATGATTTCTGAGGGAAAACTTTCTGACATCGCTCCAACAATATTAAGTTTAATGGGAGTCGGAATACCTTCTGAAATGACAGGTAAAATTCTTTCAGGTGATAAAAGATGAGTGCTGATATAAAAGAACTGTACCTGAGAAAAAACTCTGTAGCTCAGGATTATATTGACATTTCTCCGGAGATATTCGTAGAGATCAACAATTACTTTAAAATTGTTGACTGCAACTTGAAGTTCTGCAAATTCATGAATAAACCCAGGACAGCCTTATTTGGAAACAATATTCTCGATGCTGTCCACGAAAAGGATAAAGTCAGGTTTCAGAATATTATAAGAAACGCATTGCTGAAAAAATTCAAGGAAGGACTTATAAAGATCGATCTTGTTGATTATAAAAACAGGATATTCCCGGTTTCTTTCAAGATAAATCCGGTGCTTGATGACGGGAATAATATTGTAGGAATATTCCTGAATTTCAATATTTTCAGAATAAGAACTGAAGATTCCCCGGTGAATACTATTTTTATGTCAATACACAATTCTCTGACCGATCTATACACTATTTACGCTACAGATACGAAGATAAGAATAAATCATGTAAATGTTTCTCTTACCAACATACTCGGTTACAGTCAGGAAGAAATGCTGGGAAAACATATTGCTGATTTCCTGGTCAAGAATAAAGAGCAGGAAGAAAATATAAAGAGTCTTTTCAGGTCTCTGGAAGAGAACGGAAAGTTCGCGGGTGAAGTGATGTACGAGGCAAAGAGCGGAGAACAGATACCCATTCATCTTTCGATCTCATCTCTTAATCATAACGGCAAGATAATAGGAAGTCTAGGTATCGGAAGGGATATGAGGGAGCAGAAGAGACTTGAATCAGAGAACAAATCGTTTGCGCTCCAGCTGCAGAATAAATCAAAACTCGCCGAATTCGGAATGATGCTTCAGGGTGTGGCGCATAATATGAGCACACCTTTAGCAGGAATAAAAAGCAGCGCACAGCTTCAGCACTCAAGGATGGAGAGTCTCAGCCTTTCTCTGGCTGAGAAATACGGCAGTGACGAGGATATCGATTTCAAAATCAAGGAGATCATGAAGTTTTTTGATCTTATAGACCAATCGGTGAGCAAACTTTCAAGAATAATCGGCAATCTTATGTCAAAAGCCAGAGATCAGCAGAACCTCAATAAAGAACTGCTCAATCTGGGTGATCTTATGGAGCAGGAGCTTGAGTTTTTATTATCCAACCAGTTTTTCAAGGATAAAGTGGAAAAAAATTTCTCAATAAGCAAAGATGTCCCTGTAATTTACGGACTTTATTCTGATTTTTCACAGAGTTTCGTTAACATCATTAAGAACGCTATTGACGCCATGTGGAAATCTCCTGTTAAAAAATTGGATGTAAGCGTTCATTATGAAGGGGATTATATTTTAGTTAAGATCGCGGATACGGGTAAAGGTATTCCCAAAGAAGCGGGTGATAAAATATTCCAGCCATTCTTCACTACTAAACCTAAATACAGGGATGCGGCTGTAAATGAACCCACAGGTACAGGTATAGGACTTGACAGCGTAAAAACTCTCCTTACTCCTTACGGTGCAGATATCTCATATGTTTCAGAAGTGGGAAAAGGGACTGAATTCACAATAAAAGTACCTGTCAGCGTAAATAAAAAACATTCATAAACGAGAGGTGATTCAAATGAACAAATTCAACGGACAGCTGAGTGCGGAAGGATTGAAGGTCGCGATCGTCGCATCAAGGTTCAATGAGATGATAACCGCTAAGCTCATCAGCGGTGCCGAAGACTGCTATGTAAGACACGGCGGAGCAAAAGATGAGATCGATCTGGTAATGGTGCCCGGAGCATTCGAGATACCTTTGACGGCGCAGAAGCTTGCAGAAGTTCATAAGGACAAATATGATGCGATAGTGTGTTTGGGGGCGGTAATAAGAGGCAATACCCCTCATTTTGATTATGTCGCGTCAGAAGTCTCAAAAGGAATAGCTCATGTAGGGCTCAAAAGCGGTAAGCCCGTTATATTCGGCATATTGACAACTGACTCAATTGAGCAGGCAATAGAGAGAGCAGGCACAAAATCAGGGAACAAGGGATGGGATGCAATGCTGTCAGCTATAGAGATGGCGAATCTGTTCAAAACTATAAGGTAAATATGGTACGGATAAAGAGCGGCGAAGAAATTACCAGAATGAGAGATGCGGGAAAACTGGCCGCTGAAGTTCTCGCATATATAGAAGATTTCACAAGGGAAGGGGTGACCACCGGCAGGCTCGACGCACTCTGTCATGAATTCATTATTCGCAACGGCGCTGTTCCAGCTCCTTTGAATTATCACGGTTACCCCAAAAGTATCTGCACTTCAATAAATAATGTTGTATGCCACGGAATACCGTCAAATTCAGTGGAATTGAAGAACGGAGACATAGTAAATGTTGATGTTACGGTGATTCTCAACGGATATCACGGCGACACATCAAAGACATTCATTATCGGAGAAGTTCCGGAATCTGTCAGACTTTTGGTGGAAAGGACTCAGAACGCCATGTACAGAGGTATAGAATCTGTCAGGCCGGGTTGCTATTTATACGAAGTCGGAAAAGCGATAGAGAAATATACGTCAAAATTCGGCTACGGAATTGTAAGCGACTACGGAGGACACGGTATCGGTAAACTATTTCATGAAGATCCGCATGTATATCATTTCTACACTCCACAGAACAGGATCAGGCTGAAGCCGGGTATGTGCTTCACGGTCGAACCGATGATAAATATGGGAGGTTCTGAGGTGGTTACTTCAAAAACTGACGGATGGACCGTGACCACTAAAGACAATTCTCTTTCCGCTCAGTTCGAACATACTGTTTTAGTAACAGAGAACTCTTACGAAATACTTACTGAATTATGAAGAAAAATTATAGCAGGATAATGGAAGATCAGATAGACCTGCTTGTAAAAGAAGGTCTCAGACCTCGACTTCTCATACATGTATGTTGTGCTCCATGCAGCAGTTCAGTTATCGAAGTGCTTGAACAGTATTTTTCTATAGGTCTGTATTTTTACAATCCGAATATATATCCTGAGGAAGAGCACGACAGAAGGTTTTTGGAACTTCAGAAGTTTTTAACTGACGCAGGCCATTCAGAAAAAATTGAACTTTTTTACGAAAAATATACACCCATGGAATTCGCAGGCTGTGTTCAAGGTCTTGAAAATGAACCTGAAAGAGGGCGGAGGTGTAATTCCTGTTACGAACTCAGACTCTCTAAAACAGCTCAGAAAGCAAAGGAAAAAGGCTTTGAGTATTTCACTACGACCCTGACAGTCAGTCCCCACAAGAACGCCGGTATAATTAACTCGACCGGGGAAGAACTTTCAGCGGTATATGAAGTGAAATTCCTTAATTCGGATTTCAAAAAGAAGAACGGTTTCAAAAGAACTGTCGAATTAAGCGGCGAATATGATCTGTACAGGCAGGATTACTGCGGTTGTGAATTCTCCATGAAATCCGATCGGAAAGAATGAAAACACATAATAATATTTTTGTGACTTGTAAAGAGGCGGCTGAACTTCTCTGCATTTCCGAAGCGACCGTAAAGAACTGGGAAAGATCGGGTATATTAAAAAGAGAAGGCGGATTATTTCTTCGTGAAGATATCGTCAGAATATCATATGAAATACAAAACGGCGTACTTAACAGACTTTCCAGCAGAGCGAACAAAAGGGGAGCGGCGCCGGAGAAGCTTCCGTGTCAGGACGATCTTAATGGTCTGTCTGACGAACTATACCAGGAATTTAAAGAGCCCGGAAGAAGGTCGAGAGAAGGTTCGTTTTACACTCCCGAGAGTATCGTAAATGAGATCATCAGTGACAACATTCCGCAAAAAGGAAAGTTCTCCGTGTACGATCCGTGCTGCGGTACAGGCAGATTCCTCATAGCCGCGTTTCATAAAAGCAGCGGCAGAGCGGTTATAAAAGGGAGCGACAAAGACCGAACAGCTCTTTCCATTGCCGGCAGAAATTTGACGGGCGAAGGTTCTGTATCACATGAGATTGAGCATGTCGACAGCCTCATGCTGGAAGAGACAAATTCTTATGACCGTATATTTACAAATCCACCGTGGGGTGCGTATTTTACGGCTGATGAAATAAAAAATCTCAGAAAATTATATAATGAAGCTCCGACAGACGATTCGCTGGGTTTTTTTATTTTAAAAGGTCTTCGTTCTCTGAAACCTTTAGGGATAATGTCATATGTTCTTCCTGAATCTTTTTTATATTCGAAGCGTTTCGCTCCTTTGAGAAAATACATCCTTAACACATATTCCGTAATAAAGATAAAATCTTACGGAAACGCTTTCAGAAAGGTTTTCGCGGGAGTCGTCAGGATCGATATTCAGAAAAAAGAGCACAAGAATAATACCGCAGAGATTGTATTACCTGAAACGGCATATCGCTGTCCGCAGAATGATTTTTTATCCGAGTACAGTTCAATGATGAACATATTCATGCTGCCTGAAGAAAGGGATCTGATAAACAGGATATATTCTAAACCCCATATAACTTTAAAAGAAAAATCAGAATGGAGCCTGGGTATTGTTACAGGGAATAATAAAAAATTTATCAACAGCAGGCAGGATGAGAATTTCACGCAAAAGGTAATATCAGGGAGCAATGTTCAGCCGTTCATTATAACTGGTGACCTTAAATTTCTTTACAATGATCATTCGGTCTTTCATCAACGGCCAAAAAAAGATATCTTTTCGTCCCGGGAGAAACTCGTTTACAGATTCGTTAATCAGAATCTTGTATTTGCCCTGGACAGGTCGGGTACCGTCACGATCAACAGCGCGAATGTTCTCATACCGGATATTGAAGGATACTCTATTCTGTCGGTCATGGCTATACTTAATTCGAAAATTATGAATTTTATTTATAAAAAAAAATTCAGGAGCCTGAAAGTTCTCAGATCTTATCTTGAAGAGCTCCCTTTTCCAAAAGACCCGGATAAATTAATTATTCACTTGATTGAGGACAAAACAAATCGTATAATTAATGATAATGTTGTTAAGGCCGGTCATATCAGAACGGAAATTGACGGTCTTGTAGAAGAATTGTACGGGGTGAAAATATGAAAGTTTCCGCTGCTATAGAAAAGAGAAGATCGTACAGGGCTCTTGAAAAGATCGAAATCAGTGACGATCTGATAAAAGAACTTGTCAGGGCATCTTCACTTGCTCCTTCGTGTTTTAACAACCAGCCGTGGAGATATGTTTTTGTAAGATCTCAAAAAATTCTTGATAAGATGAAGGCTTCATTTAAAAAAGGGAACGAGTGGGCATACAATGGTTCATGTATAGCGGCAATAATATCTAAAAAGGAACTCGACTGTGTTGCAGGAAGCACTGAGTATTATCTTTTTGATACCGGCATAGGCGTAGGTCAGATGATCTTAAAAGCTACAGAAATGGGCATTGTCGCACATATAATTGCCGGTTTCGACCCCAGGAAGGTTAAGAAAGCGATCTCACTTCCGGACGACTGGAATGTCATAGCTCTTGTCATCTTCGGGAAAAAAACAAAGAAGAAGCTGGAGATCAGTGACGAAAACAGACCTGAAAGACTTGCTCTTAAGTATGTGTTTTCAATTGACGAGTACTCAAAAAAGTTGAATAAGAAAGTTAAACATTAGAGAAAATATGCTGAAAATAAGAAAAGTAACAGCGGCTGATAAAGCCAGAGTGGCTGATATTGTAAAGAACATATGGGAAGGAAGTGATTATCTTCCTCTGGTGTTCGATGAATGGGTAAAAGACAGTCACGGCGAATTTGCGGCGGCAGTAGATCAAAACGGTATACTTATCGGATTTGAGAAGTTGACTATGCTCACTCCTTACGACGCATGGATCGAAGGATTAAGAAAAGATATGGGATCCAATATAAAAGGAGTAGGCAGATTTTTAACGGAACATATTTTTGAAGTGTTAAAGAAAAATAAGAAATTGAGAACTGTAAGATTCGCAACATACTATAAGAACATTGAGTCGATATCTCTTTTCAGCAGGCTGGGTTTTTCAGTTCTTGAAAAAAGGAACCATTTATCTTTAAAGCTGCCCCGAGTAAAAAGTATTCCGAAATACGAAAAGAACAGAGCTGTCAGAGGAGGAGATCCGGATCAGATAATTGATTTTATTAAAAGGTCGGTCTGGCTAAAGAAGAACCCGAACGGTATTTGTTTTTCATGGGTCGTTAAACCTTTCAGTGAGAATATGATACTTAATGATTTCGTCAGCAGGGGAGATGTCCTTTCAATTTCTGAGAACGGCAGGGTCAGAGCTTTATGCCTCTATACTATAAGAGAGAAAGAGGATCTTTTCTTGAGTTTTTTTGAAGCTGAAACACCTGAATTATTCCTTGAACTTTTAAAAGCTGCCAAGAAGACTGCCTACGAGAGCGGCCAGGAGAATTTATGCGCGGTTTTAAGTCAGAAGGACAGAAAATCATATGTTCTTTTCAAAAAGAACAGGTTCAAAAGCTGGGAAAGCGAAGGTGATTTTCTCCTGTTCGATCTTCCGTTAGACAGGCTGATGCTTTGAATTCTACAATTTTTTCCCGGGATAATCCGAGAATTTATATTTTTCCGTAAGTTCGTCTGAAATGTCATTCGGGTTGTTCAGCGGAAGAGTTCCGTCAATGATCTTATAATTCAGCAGATCGGCTTTCTTCAGATTGGTCAGACCCGGAAGTTTTGTCCTGTTCGTTGTTTCTATACGATCGCCTTTTTCGTCGATTATAATGATCTTCGGAACGAAAACACCTTTTCGTCCGATAAATCTGTTCATTATCTCTACAGCCTCTTCAAACTCATTTCTGGTAGCTCTGCCCAGAGCTTCATAGTCTTTCAGAGTTCTGCCTTCCCATGTATGCACAGTCGCGAAACTTTCCGATATCTTCCTTTCAATATCGTCACCTTTCCTGAATGTGTCGTAACCTGAAGGCATCAGAAGAACTTTTCCGCCTCCACCTTCGATGTTGTATGCGTAGTCAGGTCTTGATATCCCCGATATCCAGCCCTGAAGATGTTTCATATAAAGCTCACCGATCTGAATCGGTGTTATAAAATGGACTATGCCTTTTTCTTTATGACACTGCAGAAGATAGTAGGGATGTATGCCTATCCAAAGCATCCTTCTGAATGTTTCGGCGAGAGTTTTATAATAATCATTAACGTGATTCAGAAGGACGGTCTGATTACGGATCGTAAAACCGTAATCTCTAATCAGCGATGAAGCTGAGAGAAGATCTTTCGTGATCTCTCTGTAATGATTAATATGCGTCATGAAATATACATATTTCGGGACACCTCTGGAATACCTGTTTGCTGATCTCTTTATGAGTTCAAGGCTTTTTTCATTTATTGCCATCGGAAGAACAACAGGTACCCTGGTCGCTATGCGTATAACCCTCAGATGATCGATCCTGCTCAGTTCCTCAAGAACGAATTTCAGAAGATTCCCGCTGATCCTGAGAGCATCACCGCCTGTGACCAGAACTTCATCGATATTTCTGTTGTAGGAAATGTAAAACAGACCTTTTTTTATCTCATTGAGATTAACATCAGCCGAACCGTCCAGAGACTTTGCTCTCTGGCAGTGTACACAGAAAGAAGCGCAGCTGGTGTTCTCCGCAACAAAAAGCGCGATTCTGTTAGGATACCGCTGATATGCCGCTCCGAAGCTTCTTGCGCCTTCGGCCATTGCACCCTCTTTACCGGTATTCTGAAATAACAGATTTGCCGGTGTGGGTACGCTCTGCCAGAAAACGGGGTCTATTCTCTTGTAGGATTTCTCACCCGGCAGAAGTTTTGGATGGAACGGGTCTTTTGAGATCAAAGAAGCATAATACGGAGTGATCCTGAACGGTTCTCTTCCTTTTGATCTCATTGTCATGACAACTCTTTCGATCTCTGTCTTCTGATAATCGTTCAGGTCTATTACTTCTGAAAGCGTCGCGACAGAAGTAATAGAATTCCTAAGCTGCCATTGAGGATCATTCCACTCTTCATCGGTTACTCTTTCCCACAACCTTCTTTCTCTGTGATCTCCCGGTGAAAAAAGAATTTCAGATGAGTCGTCCATACTTTGGTCTCATGATTTATTTTGTCAGTCTTTTTATTTCAGAGGCTATTTCGTAAACAGCCTCCGCATAAGAGTCGCTTGTGTTATACCGGAGTATCATTTTGATTATCCTGCCGCGGTTTGCAGGGACCAGTTCATAAAAACGGTCCCATCCGTTCGCGCTGAGAAAATTACCTATACTCATTATTGCGTCGTCCATGTTCATAAGGTCTGCGTGTCCGTCACCGTTGCCGTCTTTTGCGAGATGAAGATTGAAAGGCATGAACTGCGTGAACCCGACTGCACCAACGAAATTGCTTTTAGTTACTGCGGGATCGATCGAATTGTCGATGGTGTACTTTATCATATTAAAGAGACTGTTGGCTGCTGAATTCTTCAGCCTTGATATTCTTTTAATATTGTTTATGCGCACGAGAGGTTCATATGCAGGATTTTCGATCGCGAATTGAGCTTGAGCCAGAAGCACTTCGAAGGGATTGTATTTGAGCGGATATTTTCCGAGATTAGTTTCCTTTCTAAGTATAGCCACGATTATTTCGCGGTTTACATTGTACTCAGCTTCAGCTTTTTCGAGAGCCTTAGCGTGAGTTTTTGTGAATTCAGTAAGTTCATTAAAATCAAATTTTCTGATATCGAATTTGTCTGTCTGATACTGTTCTTTTATCGAATTGGGCCGGTAATAAAAATTGACCGGTTCGAATCCGAGCCTGTTTATCCTTGAAAGAACGCTGTCCATTTTATTTATTTCGATTGATTCAGAAATAAGCCTGTTCTTTAAAAATTTGTATGTGTCTGTTTTTTTAAAATTCTCAAGATCGAATTCGGACATGTATTTTTTAAGGATATTCAGCTCAACGGCGAAAGTCACATACTGAATTACCGTCGAATCGTTCCACGAGCTGAGTCGTTTATTAAAATAATCGTTGTTAATAAGTTCTGATCTTACATTCGTCAGTGTTTCAAGAGTATCGAAAACCTCAGCAAGTCTGTATTTGTAAATATTATAATGTAAAGTTTTAAAAAAAATTGAATCAGAAAGATCGCTTATTTTGCTCCTGTCGACACGAAGGGCGTAAATACGGGAGTTTATTTTGTCTCTCAAAGAGGACAGGTAGATGTCCCTGTATTCATAAAGGTATTTTGATCTTGGGCTTGAAATATTCCTGAATTCCTGAGAGTTCAGCAAAGCTGAGATCATAAAAAAAAGAAATGCGGATATATTTATAAAACGAACACGCAAACCTGCTCCTTTTTCGGAAATTAAACACCAAATATAAAAATACGAAAAAATCAGGCATTATTCAACAAAAAATCCTGAAAAGTTTTACTATAAATTATATTGACTTGAGGTCATAAATAAAATATATTCTCAGTTACAATTTTACAAAAGGAGATAACTATGATAGATCTTCAAAAAATGTTCGCATCCCTCCTGGAATTAGGAGGATCAGATATCCACCTGAAAGTCGGGATCAAACCGATCTTCAGGATAAACGGACAGCTTGTAGACTGGGCTGATGAAGCCGTTTCTATGGAAGACATGAACACGATCGCCGATAAATTGATGGGTAAAAAGGAAAAAGAGACCTTCACGGCCCAGAAGGAAGTCGATTTTGGTTTCGGCGTTACCGGAGTAGGAAGATTCAGGGTCAATATATATAAACAGAGAGGAACGATAGCCATAGCGATCAGGGCTATCCCTTTTGATATAAAAAACATAGATGAACTCCATCTTCCCGAGGTGCTAAAGAAGCTGTGTATGACACCCAGAGGGCTGGTCATAGTGACAGGTACAGTAGGATCCGGAAAGTCAACTACCATAGCGGCCATGCTCGAACATATAAATCAGACCAGGAGAACCAACATAATAACAATTGAGGACCCCATAGAGTTCCTTTTCAGGGACAAGAAATCTGTCATCCACCAGCGAGAGGTGGGGAGCGATACCGATTCTTATCAGGGTTCCCTAAGGTATCTGTTGAGACAGGACCCCGATATCATTATGATCGGTGAGATCAGGGACCCGGAAAGTATGTATACAGCTATCAGAGCCGCAAATACCGGTCATCTTGTTTTCACTACTCTTCACACGACAGACGCTCTTCAGACTATCAACAGGATACTGTCTTTTTTCCCCGGAGATCTTCAGAACGAGATCAGGAACCTTCTTGCTGTGACGCTGACAGGTATTATATCCCAGAGACTTATTCCTACAAGGGACGGTAAAGGCCGTGTTCCGGCAACTGAAATACTGGTAAATAACGAAACGATAAAAGAAGCCATAATCGATCCTTCAAAATCATCCGACATAAAAATGTCGATCGAGAAAGGTGAAGTAATTTACGGAATGCACAACTTCGACCAGAGTATTTACAAACTTTACGAAAAAGGGCTGATTTCTTACGAAGAAGCCTTAAGAGGAGCTTCAACACCTACAGATTTCGAGAGAAGGCTTAAGGGGCTTGATACTTCCGACAGCAACAATTATGAACTTGGTGATTACAGATCTAACTAGAAAATATAAAACAAGGAGAATGAAATGGAATTTCCGAAGGAATTTCTTTTTACTGAAGACCATGAATACGCAAAGATCGATGGGGAT
>JAFGUL010000079.1 GCA_016938535.1 Candidatus Delongbacteria bacterium | reverse complement strand
TAATAGGAGCAAGCCCGAGAGCGTCAATAGCAATGATGAAGCTTTCAAGAGTAATGGCTCTTTCTCAAGGGTCTGACTTTGTGATCCCCGAATATGTGGAAAAGATCGCACATTATGTTTTAAATCACAGGATAATTATTGATCAGTTCGTGGAAGGGTCTGATATCAAGCAGGATCAGATCACGGACAGCATACTTAAAGAAACCCCTGTACCGAGGTAGAATGTCAGCAGATTTCTTTTATAGAGCCTATTCGAGATTTTCAAAAAGAGGGAGTTCTTTCAGGTTAAAGATTACACCCGCCGGAGCTGTTGTCATAGCTGTCTGCATAATTTCGGGGATCACGGGACTGAATATTTTTTCTTCAGGGCTGTACAGGATCTTCACAATATCCTTATCACTTATAATTGTTTCATATTTCGGGAGGGTGAAGAAAATACCTGAAATGAAGATAAGAGTTTTTTTCGACAGGCAGTACAAAGCCGGTGAAAGAGCTCATTTCGGGGTCAGGATATATAACGAGAGTGATTCGGATATAAAAGATATTGAGCTTATTCCCGTGACTGAAAGCCTCACTCCTTCAAAAGAGGAATTTAAAAACATCAGAGAGCCGGGAGAGGAAAGAAGGAATTTCTGGGACAGGAATATTTATTATTTCAGATGGTTGTGGCACACATTCAGAAAGTACCGCGTTGAGTTCGAATCGGTTAACATAAAGAAGATCGGGAATAATTCACACATTAATTTCGATATGGAATTTCTGCCTGTAAGACGCGGAAAAGTCGAATTCGAAGGATTCTACATTCTCCAGAAAAGCCTTCTCGGACTTTTTTCGACTTATAAATTATTTGAGACAAAAGAAGAAATAATAATACTTCCTAAAAAAGTCAGACCGGACAAAGAGTTCGAGAAGAAGATAGTTCTGGAGAATGAGTTCAGATCGAGAGGCATCCACAGCCTTTCCCACAAGCACAAATCGGGAGATTTTGTAGGATTAAGGGAATATGTGCCCGGAGATCCTTACAAAAACATACACTGGAAAACATGGGCAAAGACGGGAAAGCCTGCCGTGATCGAAAAAGGATTCGAGAAGATCAAAGAATATACACTGATCCTCCTAAATGCGGTTGAGACCCCCGGCAGAGACATCACGGTCAGGTTTGAAGATCTGATATCAACAATGCAGTCGGTAATTGAATTCCTTGAAAAGAACAGTTACGAAATCAGGTTTTTTTATTATGATAAAAACGGAAAATTCTCTGATATTCAGGCTGAAAAAGACAGAGGGAATTTCGGCAGTTTGTACAACATTATTTCGGAGATTGAATGCATCTTTAAACCTGTTGAAGAAATTTTAAGCGATCTAAAGCCTCTCTCCCATTCAAAAAAAGCTCTTATGATATTTTCTGCCTCGGAGCTTTCAGGCATAAGAACTCTTTTCAAATGCTGCGATCCGTTCATTGCGGGGATAACTCAAAGTGAACCTTCCGAAAGAAAGCAGATTATTGTGCCTCACACGAACAGTAAAATCACAGTGATAAATACAACATGAAAGACTTCCCTTTAATATCATCCGCTGCTTTAATTTACTGGGGTTATATATCAGGAAATATTACACTGTCTTTAATATTTGCGTTCGCTCTCGAATCTCACAGATTTATTAAAACAAGGCTCGATTTTAAGGATAAAGACTTCAATTATATATCAATGATAACGACTTTGAGCTTAATAGGATATGTTATATTTTACATCAATTCACCTAAAGAACTCGGGATCTTCACCTCACTGACGAGATTTTTGCCTATAGCACTTTTCCCTTTGGTGTTTTTTTACAATTTCAGTACTTCAAAATATGTCAACGCTAAAAACCTCTTCCTTCTTTTTGTTGTGAATAAATATTCGGTCACTCACCCGTTCATAAGAAAATTCAGACCCGACCTGCTCTATTTCGCAGTTCTTATTCTTGCCTCCGGAGTTAATGCCGATCTTACGGGTTTCGTTATCCTGTTCATTCTTACTTCAGTCGTGCTCTTCAAATTTAGACCGAAAAATCATTCTGTCTCCCGTTTCTTTTCAGCTCTTATGGCGGTATTTCTCCTTTCAGTGATATTTCAGGCTGCAATATTTAATTCTATAAGCCTGCTGAAGGATTTTCTTACCGATCTCTACCTTGAAAGATTTTTAAGCGACAGGAACAAAAGTGTCAGGCTCGGAAACATAGCTGATCTGAAAAATAATTTCAGGATTGAATTAAGAGCGGAAGTTTTCGGAAAAAGACCTTTTGCGTTGTACCTGAGAGACAGAGTTTATAATTCGTACCATAAGGGCGGATGGATGGAAAGAGGCGTTAAAGATGGGTCGCTGAGCTCGGAACTCATTGATTATGAATCGGGCGGACTTGACTCTTTAAGGGTATTCTTCTTTTCTAAAGGCAGGAACGATCAGCTTAAGATACCTTTCAGTGCATTCGATTTTTCAGGGATCGAGACGGCAAAAGCGGGGCTGAATCACCTCGGAACTGTATCTCTGACATATACTCAATATCTGATTGATTACAAAGCATACAGCTACAATGATTCAAGAGAAAATTTGATCGGCGGACCAGATGAACAGGACAGCGTGTTCATCGGCACGGACTCGGTTTATACAGACAATTTGATCGATCGGCTCGGATTAAATGAACTCGGACACCGGGAAATATTTTTCAGGCTCAAAGAATATTTCGCCACCGAATATAATTATTCACTGGATTATATAGACTGGCCGCAGAATGAAGTTCTCGGAACTTTCCTCGAAACTAAAAGGGGTCACTGCGAGCTTTTCGCATCACTCTCAGCTCTGGTTTACAGAAGGCTCGGTTATCCTTCGAGATATGTTACCGGATATTTTTTGAGCGAATACAGTGATTTCGAAGACAAATTCATAGGGAGACGAAAAGACAGACACGCGTGGATCATCGTCTGGGATGAAACTGAAAGTGTCTGGAAAGAATATGACACAACCCCTCCTGACATAACCGGCTACCGAACCGATCCTTCGTTTTTCGAGAAGATCTACGATATGTTCTCGTTCGTTTTTTACAGATTCTTCATGTTCAGGAAAGAGAACGAGAATCTGTTTCAGAACCTGCTTCTCTACTCTCTCATACCTTTGGGTCTGTTTCTCTTTTACAGGATATTGAAAGATGTTAAAAAGGAAAGAAAAGATGTTTTAGAAAACAGGATAAATCCGTATAAAAAACTTCCTGAACTCGAAAAAATAGAGTCGAAATTGAGATCGGAAGAATTCGAGCCTGAGAACGAAACTGTATCAAAATGGTTCGACAGAATAAAACTTCTGATCTCAGATAAAAGCGGCCTTGATCATTTAAGAAGCTCATATTACCGTAAAAGGTATAAAAATATCGAGCTGAGCGAAATTGAAAAGAAAGAATTCGAAGAAAAAATTCTCAGGCTAAAAAGAAAAGAAACTAAAGATACTTAGCCTTTGATTGACACAGCCTTACGAAGTTTAAATTTCATGCTGAATCGGGGCTCAAAAGAGACTGTAGTCTGGAGAATATCGTCGAGTTCTTGTATGAAATTTTCAGAGTTGAGTATCTTTTTATCCCTGAGCACAGTCAGAACCGATATCACTGCCTCTCTTAACTTTCCGTTATTGTGGTAGTAGAATTTTTTTAACTCGTTAATATCTTGAACTGAGTTTATAAAGGCTGAATATGCTTCTATCGAATTAAGCTTCACTTCGTAATTCCCGATGCTCATCATCTTTACGATCATAGGTTTGAATTTATCATTATATCCGGTTTCCTCACTGAAGAACTTTATACATTTCAAAGCTTCGACATTTACTTCCCAGTACGGATCATTCAGAGCGGTAAATAAACTCTTTTCGACTGTTTCATTATAAACTCCGATATGCCTGAAAGCCGTCAGAACATTTCTTCTGATGAACCCTTTTTTTTCCTCTGAAAGAAATCTTTTCAGAAAGGGGATCTTTGAAGAATCTCTGGTGAGCCCTGCAAGCTTAACCGCAGTGTTTCTGACATTCCAGTTCCCCGAGATCAGATAGTGGCTCGCCCTGTACCGAAGATAGTCGAGATGTTCGCTGTTCTGGATATCCTCAACCGTCATTCTCTGCAGCCTGGAATGTATTTGAAGAGCACTCAGTTCGGCATAAGGGTTAAGAATAAGTTTTTCATGATCATCGTCTGATCCTGAAAGTTTTTTTCCGGCGAGAATTTCTCTGATACTGTCGTATATTTCAGTATTGGCATCACCTGCCGAAAAAATTCTTGCACATTTGGTCATTCTTCCAAGTGCGTCTCTGTCAGATTTAAGTTCTATGATCTTTTCGGCTAGCTTTGATCCTTCGACTTTCACCGCGATCTTTTCGCCTTCGGAAAGCACTTCTTCGTACACTATTTCTGCACATCCCGAATTTTTCATACTTAGTGCGTTCATGACCTGATGATCGCCCGAAAGATTCGCTTTGGGGATTATGAGTGAAGGTTTGCCTGATACTGCAATTTCATTCAGTGTTCCGCCGCCCCTGGTTATAATAAGATCGGAAGCAAAATAATAGTCCTTGATAGGATCGGCATAAAGCATTCTCTTATAAAATGAATATTCTCCTCCGCTGACACCGTTCTTTTCAAGCCTTTTGATAGTGTCAAGTTCTGCATTGTAGCCCGGAGATCCGTGACCCGTGACATGAATGACCAGAAGGTCTTTTTCGTCCTTGAGATATTTCAGGGAATCAGCCAGAGCCCTGTTGATCACCCTGGCACCCTGCGAACCGCCGACTGAAAATACAACGAATTTTTCGGGATCAATGCCCAGCTTTTTTCTAGATTCTTTTTTCGATCCCTGAAAAAATTCAGCTCTTACCGGATACCCGACAAATTTACCGTTCTTCGGGAAATCTTTGAGCGAGACTCTGTACGAAACACCCACACCGTCACACATCGGACCCGCAAATTTAACAAGTTTTCCCGCTTCCGCATTGGCCTCGTGCAAAAACATCTTTGTTTTTGATAGTTTTAATTTTCTTAAAATGTGCCCTGCGAATACAGGCGGGGCGGAAACAAATCCTCCCGACCCTATTATCATATCAGGTTTAAATGATAAAACAATAAAAATGCTTTTCAATGTGCCTGCAATGATCGTAAGCATGAACTTCAGCATCGAAATACTGAATTTACTGCCCGGCATACCTGTTGAGCGAATAAATTTCATCTGATAGCCTTTTGCAGGGACTATTTTTGCCTCGATGTGATTTTTCGTTCCGAGATACAGAAATTCCGCATCAGGTTCGTTCTTTTTTATCTGCTCAGCGATCGCAAGTGCCGGATATACATGTCCGCCCGTTCCCCCGCCAGTAAGAATGTATTTCAAATTATTTTACCTCTTTGTTCAATATTTCCAGATTCTTTTCGAGCATTTTGCCCTGCATCAGTTCCGCCATGGCTTCAGTTGCGACCTCAACGGTCAACCCCGGTATCCAATTGAGTTCAATTATCTTTTTGATCAGAACGATATTCTGCATTCTCGGATCGGTCAGATATTCTTCGAAAACTTTTACCGCTTCGCCTCCCTTGGCACTAACGATCCGGTTAAGCTCATCCTCAGTCGGATATTTGAATTTGCCGAGCCTGTTGCCTATTGTCTGATATTCGGCATTGTAATAGATCACTTTTCCGCCTTCATCGAGCATTTCGGAAGCTGCTCTTGCGCCTTCTAAGCGTTCGAGAGCTATAACAATATCGGCTTTTCCGGAAGGAATAAGAGGTGTGTGGATCTTTTTACCTATTCTGAGGTGGGAAACTACTGTACCGCCCCTCTGAGCAAGACCGTGAGTGTCCACGCCTTTCACATCGTAACCGGCTTTGAAACTGGCTCTCAGCATCACTTCTGCTAAAAGTCCTATCCCCTGGCCGCCCACTCCGCACATATATATATTCAGATCTTTCATTATTTCGCCTCCTTCTTAAAATCGATCGCGCTTACCGGGCAGGTCGGTCTGCATGAACCGTCCCCGATGCAGAGATCTTCGTTCACCGTAATGCTTCCGTCTTCGTTCTTAACAAATGAAGGGCATCCGAAATCTTCTATACAGATCAGATGCCTGTCGCATTTATTCTGATCGATCTCCACATGTTTCTGAACGAATCCTTCTCTCTTTCTCTGATGTTTCATGAATTTGAGCATGCATGGATGGCTGGCTATGACGACAGAAAATCCCTTGTGATCGAGAGCTTCCTTTATGTATTCGGTGAGTTTCTTCTGCTGGTAAGTATCAACTCTTCTTATGAACTTTACGCCGAAAGATTCAAGAAGTTTATCTATTGATATCTTTTCTCCGATCTCCCCCGATCCTGCGTGAGGCTGATGTCCGGTCATGGCGGTCGTGCCGTTCTCCATAACGACAAGCGTAAAATCGTGGTCGTAAAGCACAGCATTGATTATAGCGGGCAGGCCGGCGTGAAAAAATGTAGAGTCGCCGATGAACGAAAGGACTTTACGCTTGTCGTTGCCTATGGTGAGCCCCGCGGCTGTCCCGTTCGAGTGACCCATTGATAAAAGCATCTCACCCATATTGTAGGGTTCGAAAAATCCGAGAGAGTGGCAGCCTATGTCGCCGACGGTGATAGTCCCTTCAGGCAGTGCCTGCTTGATCGCGTGGAAAGCGGATCTGTGGCCGCAACCCGGGCACATCTGTGCAATTCTCGGATTCAAGAAAGGTTCAGCGACAGGCTTTATCCCGCTTTCGAACACATCCGGCCAGTGGCCGGCAAGGATGTCCCATGTCCGGTCTGATGTAAGTTCGCCCATAATGTCGTCATGAGTTTTTCTGGTTAAGATCCTGCACTTTATATCCCTGTCGAAAGCGAGGGACTTGATCTCGTACTCCATTATCCTGTCAAGTTCTTCGATTATTATAACTTCGTCTTTATCCTTCAGGTAACCGGCGATCATATCTTCGGGCATGGGATAACTGAAATTTATCTGAAGAAGGTCGACAGGTTTTCCAGCTTTATCGAGGTTCTCCATTATAGAGAGGGCAGGCATTGATGATGAAATAATTCCGAGCTTCTTCCCGTTGATCTCTTCGGATCCGAAAGGTGCGTAAATTTTATTGAAAGGTGACTTCTCCGACTCTTTT